>JBGQLC010000013.1:0-9491 GCA_041499885.1 Minisyncoccia bacterium | reverse complement strand
TGCCACGGTTGAGAACATCGGGGCTTTAACCGGAAATCCCGCGGGCACGGCTCTTTTGCCAAACGTTTTTGAAATCGTCACTTTCCGCCTGGTCGGCGCGACCCTCCTTCACGCCCTATCATCAGGACTGGTCGGCTACTATTGGGCAAAGAGCATCCGGCACTTCAGAAATTTCAGATACCTTCTCTGGGGCTTCGCCCTGGCTACGGCACTTCATCTCACGTTTAATTACTTAATTCTTGACTATGGCTACGTTACCTATCCGATCATTCTTTTGGCCATCAGCGGATTCTTTGTCTTGAACGATTTTGAAAAGCTGAAGGATAAGGTGGTATAATAATGTGGCAAAACAAACACATGGAGCAATCAGACGAAAAATATTTTGAAGAACTCGCCATGGGCGCGGCACCGGTTGAGGAAACTCCTTCCGACGAACCGTTCCACATAGAACTGGCGAAGGCCAGTACTGCTCAAGCGCAACCCCGGCTTTCGGTTAAAAAATCGGTTGCCGATGAATTAAAGAACGAGGCGGAAGGAACGCTCACCATCGATGTCTACCAAACACCGAATGACATTGTAGTTGAATCGGCCATCGCCGGAGTAAAACCCGAAGACCTTGATGTAACCGCGACAGCTGACTCGGTGGTCATAAAAGGCCAGCGGCATCATGAACGCGCGATAAAAGACGAGGACTATCTTTATCAGGAATGTTACTGGGGCAAATTCTCACGCTCGGTTATTTTACCGCAAGAAGTTGACCCAGAAAACGCGGCAGTAACTTTCAAAAACGGCATTCTGATCGTGCGGTTGCCAAAACTTAACCGACAGCGCTCGAAAAAGCTAAGGGTCAAACTGGATTAGTCACGGTCGACTGCCGCTGGCTGCGCTTGCAAAATTTTAAAAAATCGCGTATATTAATGAACGCGTTAGTCTAAATATACCAACTTATTTTAAAAACATGTATAAATGCGTTAATTGCGGAAAAGGTTCGCAAATGGGCGGAAAACGAAGGCTGCTCCGCGGACACTATAATCCGGTCTCTTACTCCCGCAAGTATCCGAATTTGCAGTGGTCCAAGCTGAATGGAAAACGGGCGCTTATCTGCACACAGTGCATGAAAACGACAGTAAAGAAAGGCGGTAAGAAAAAATAACATGCGGTTCGGTCATGAGCGCTCCCCTGAGGAGCGCTATGCACATAAAGAGGTAATTGATAAGCTATACGACGAGCTAGTGCCGTCGCATAAGAAACAGGCAGTTAGCCCGGATTCTTTCGCCCATATTTATGGAGGAAAAGCCGTTGAAGAGGACAAGGCTTACGTCCGTGAACTCGAAGAGAAATTCAGCAGGGATATATCAACTAACCCAGAAAAGATTGAAGCACAACGGCGGGGCGAACTTTTTGAAGCAATCGTGGCCGAAGAGATATCTTCAAGCGAATGGTTCGGCCATGGCGCAGAACCGATAGTTCCTTCGCGTTTTGACGACATACGAAACGGCATAGACCTAATCGTAAAATTTGAAGAGGATAATACTGAACGCACACATCTGGCATTAGCGATTGACGTCACCAAAGACGCTCAATCGTTGCGCGACAAATTCCAACGGATCAAAAACTCAATCCGAGAAAACGGCCGGCTTTCCGCTGTTAAATATTTCTCGGAAAAGCAGAAACATGGCGGACAACCCAATTTGGAGCACGTGCCGCGGGTAATTGTTGGCGCTGATGCGAAAACCATCGCCGAAATTGCGGAAAAACTGCTAACGCTCAAAGGATTACAAAAACGCCGCGGGCATCAGTCTCTGACCAAAAAAGATTCTGAACGGTTTTTCAGTCTGCGCGATGAACTTGCCAACCACCCGCTGCAATTTAAAATTTTAAATGAGATTCGATTGCAGTTGGATGCGTTTGCCAATTATGCGGAACGGGTCGGCCAATACGAAGCCACAGAAATTTATAGACAAACATCCGGGACTATCAATGAGATAATCTCTGCCAAGATGGAAAGCTCAAAGTTATCCGCCGCCGAACTGATCGGTGAAGACGAGGTCTACCAGACAATCGAACAGCTGGCCTTAGCGCTCGACAGAGACGCGCTTTAGAGTAGAATAGGAAACATTGAACGGGCCGTAAGCGCAGCTTGCATCAGATGCGTTCAGACAAAATTCGGGCTGTAGTATACCGGTAGTACGCATGCATGGGGTGCATGTAGACCGGGTTCAATTCCCGGCAGCCCGACTAAAATAAAAATAGCCAACCTTGTATTGTCTATTTTTTGATAACCAAAAATCCCGCATAGATATCCCGGCTCATTGCCAGGTGGGTGGGCGCAGATTGAACCCAAGGGCTCAATTGATATTGCCCTCCCTTAAATGATTATTTGATCCGAATTCTATGGCGGGATCTGCTTTAATTATACCACTCCAAATACCCTGAATTTAGCCTTTCGGTGGATAACTAAAAGTTGCGTAAAAGGCAGTAAATAGCTACATTAATAGGCATATGACATTGCGCTCGCGTAGGCGTTGGCTCTACTTTCTTTCTGCACTTTTCTTGGTCCTTGGCGGCGGAACAGTGCTCTATGCCCAGGGCTGGCGAGTAAGCCTCTTCCCGCCGGCCTTAAACAAGGTTGGGGCGATTTATATTCGCCCGTATCCCAAAGATGCGGACATCTCGCTGAACGGCCTGGCAATTAAATCTTCAAGTGGAATCTTCAGCGCCGGCACACTTATCAATAATCTTTTCCCAAAAAATTATAGCCTTATAATATCCGAACCCGGATACTATTCTTGGCAGGAAACGGTAACGGTCAATCCGGCGTTGGTCACGGAACTGAAGCATGTTGTGCTTGTGCCGAAAGACGCGGCAAAGGCATTTACTGCCGCCGCTAATAAAATTCTGATGGGCGGAAAATCATTGCTCGTTCTGACCGCCTCCGGAAAATTGACCGTACCTATAGAAAATAAAACATTGGCTGGAAACGATTTTGTCGGCGCGACCGATGACGGCCGGACGATTTTAACCTTAGCGGCCGGAAATTATTGGCTGAACAATCTTGATACCGGAGAAAAAATTGACATCAATGCCTTGCTCGGGAATGCCGTCTCGAACGTGTCGCAGTTTAAGCCAAGAGCAGTGGCGATAGACCCGGGTGACGGCAATCACCTTCTGGCTGAAGGCGAACGGTCGCTTTTCTCTGTAAATGTCGCGAACGGCGTTGCGACAGAATTATTCCGCGCGCCGGCAGGAAAGCGCCTTTCGGTCATAGCCGCATCGCCCGCCCGCCTCGCGGTGTTGGTACTTGATCCGCTAACCGGAATTTCTCAAATTGCCGTGTCGCCGGATTTAACTACAAAATTATCAATGGGCAAAACGACGATTGAAGGAAGGGTTTTAGAAGTCACTTGGATAAATAGCGATGCTTTGGGGATTCTCACGGATAAGGGGGACGTGGACGTGTACACCCCGGAAAGCGATGCGACAAAAACACTGGCACGCGATACTTATAATTTCTCTCCAAGTCCGGACGGGAAACTTGTTGCGGCGCTTGGCTCAAGCGGAATAGAGATATTCTCCCTTGGAGATGGCGCGTACTCGCGCTTTAATATCCCTTCCGATGGAAAGCCGATTCGCCTTTCATGGTACTACGATAGCGAGCATATTTTTACGCAATATCCGCAAACTGTGCGTTTTCTCGACATTAATGACCATGATTTGGCCGATTTTATAACAATTGCTTCAACCACCGCATATGCTTATGCTCCTGAGGACAACATTTTCTACTTTCGAGCAGGACGCAGCATAAATAAAATCGCCTTCCCCAGAGATTAAAAACTGCATATGGAAAATCCCCGTATTTCCGGGGATTTTTTGACTGAAGTTTCGCACGCCACCTTTGTTGATCATTCGTAGGTGCAGCGGATAAGCGCGATCGTCTTTTGCACAGTATCTGAGACATTCTCATCCTTGAGCGCCTCGATTGGCGCTCTGTCGTTGAAAATTTCCTGCGGGCTGGTCAAAATATCCGCTACGCCCCAAGGATCTTTTTGCGGAGCCGCCATGAGAATTTCCTCCAAACCCGGTAGAAGTTTTACATCTGCATCGAATTGCCAGCGTGGATAGAAAATTTTGTGCGCGCCGAGTTGTGGATACAAACCATCGATCGGCAAACCAAGAAGTTTTCCTTGAATTCGTAATTCGTGCAACGCCATCGGGCTTGCGGCTCCAACGATCGCCACTACCTCGAATGTGTCGTAAGGTGGCATACCACCATAGTTGAGAATTTCATTTCGACAATCGGCCACACTCTTTTTAGACATACGACCTCCTTTCTTCAAAATTTCTGTTCTCAAAGTAGCACGTCCCTAAAAAAATGCAAAATTACTAAAAAGCTACGCCTTCGCGGAGCTTTTTTTAGTTTAACGTTTTGCCCACTGAGGAGCCCTTCTGGCTTTCTTATAACCGTATTTCTTGCGCTCCACCATGCGCGGGTCCCGGGTCATGAATCCGAATGCGCGTAACTGTTTTTTGTATTCAGGCGTTTCATCAACCAGCGCGCGGGCGATGCCGTGGCGCACCGCTTCCGCTTGAGCATGAATGCCCCCGCCCGAAACATTGACCGAGACATTATACTGCTTCAGCACGCCAAGTTTTTCGAGCGAGGCCCGGACAACTTCACGAAGACTCGGCATCTGGAAATACTTATCCAGCGCCATACCGTTGACCATTATATCTCCTGAGCCTTTCATTAAGCGGGCGCGCGCAACAGAAGTCTTCCGGCGGCCGATGCCTTCAATAAAGCGGCCGACAACCGGCGCCTTTACGACTTCCTTTTCCTTTTTTATTTTTGGTTTAATTTTCTTTTCCATTTGTTTCAACAAATATCAGCCGCTGCATCCTGCGCTGATTCAAAAAATTTTTGGGCAACATGCGGCGAACCGATTCCCAAAGGACTTTCTTCGGGTCTTTTTCGAACATCTGCTTGTATGATTTTTCTTTAAGGTGGCCCATATATCCGGTGTGCCGATAATATGTCTTATCTATCTCCTTGTTCCCGCCGATAGAAATTGACGAAATATTTTTAATAAGCACCCGATCCGAGCCTTCATTTCGAGGGTTATAATCAGCATGCTTCTTACCTTGGAGGATAACGGCTACTTCGGAAGCCAATCGCCCCAATCGTTTATTTTTCGCGTCCAATACGTAATCCATAGCGTGAAGCAGTTTACTATACAAATTCGATACGCGCAACGCGCGCTCCATCGCGCTTTCGCGAGCGCGCTAATTTGGTTATCCGCAAATATCCGCCTTTTCGTTCGGCGTAGCGCGGAGCTATCTCGTTAAAAATCTTATCCACAACTTTCTTGTTGCCTAGCCGGGAAATAAGCAGCCGGCGGCCGGCTAGGTCCTGTTTCTTTGCCAGAGTAACCAATCGCTCAACTATCGGACGAATTGCTTTGGCCCGGACTTCAGTAGTCTCTATCTTTTCGTTGCGAATCAAATCCGACGCAAGGTTGCGTAAGAAAGCCCGGCGCTGGCCGGTCTTCCGATGGAATTTTTTGCCGACTTTCTTGTGCCGCATAGCTAAAGTTTACTTTTTTGTTTTGGCCTTAGATTTTTTGGCGGGTTTTGCTTCCGGCAATTCAACGTTTTTAACTTCAACCGCGGAAATTTTCTCAAAGTGGTCTTTTAAGATGTTGGTCGTTTTGTGCAGGGCCATTGATGGAGTGATAGTTCCGTCAGTTTTTATTTCGAGACGGAGCCGGTTATAGTCGGTTCGATCACCAACGCGCATGTTCTCCACGGTATAATTCACTGCCGTAACTGGCGAAAAAAAGGCATCGATGGCGATAACTCCCACCGCCAACTTTTCGGCTTTACGGGACTCAACTGATG
The DNA here is from genome assembly GCA_041499885.1 of Minisyncoccia bacterium. Lineage (GTDB taxonomy): Bacteria > Patescibacteriota > Minisyncoccia > UBA6257 > 2-01-FULL-56-20 > JBGQLC01. The sequence continues at coordinate 3,596 of JBGQLC010000013.1, read as the reverse complement.
AGTAGCCCAGGCCACGCTCAACGGTTATTTCTGTTTCGAACACGGCATCTTTGGCGGTCAGTGTCGCGAGTATAACCTCAGGATTTACCATGCGCACCGCAGAATTCGCTTCGATATCCGCAGCAGTCACTTCACCCTCTCCTTTGCTCTTCAAAAGCAGAACAACGGGCTCGCTTGTATCGGTAGAAAAACGTAGCTTTTTAAAATTCAAAATTAATTCAACCAAATCTTCCTTAACCCCCGGAAGAGTTGAGAATTCATGTGCCGCATTTTTGATCTTGATATAGGTAACTGCTGCACCCGGCAAAGACGACAAAAGCGTGCGCCGCAAAGCATTGCCGAGGGTAAGACCGTAGCCAGCATAAAGCCCCTCTACTTCAAAAACGCCGCTTGATTCGGTTTCAGAAACTGTTTTTATTACGACCGTTGAACTTAAATGCGCGTATTCCATATAAATTTATTTAAATTGATTTATTTGCTGAATGCTTCGACTAAGAGATTCACTTCGAATAACGACTCCCCCGTCGACGGAAGTGCGACCACCTTCCCTTCGAGCGCCGCTTTATCCGCACTGAGCCATGCCGGCGGATCGTAGCTGGCCATTGTTTCTTTTAAATTTTTAAATGCTCCTTTCGTCTTGGCCTCTTCCTTTACGGAAATGGTTTCGCCGACGACAACGAGATATCCCGCCGAACGGGTACGCACTCCGTCCACCATGATGTGCCCGTGACCGATCAATTGGCGCGCAGCGGAACGAGACGGCGCGAGACCCAGTTTATAAACCACGTTATCCAGCCGGCGCTCAAGAAGTTCCAAAAGTTTATTAGCGGTTCCGCCCACGCTCTTCGCAGCTATTTCAAAAAGGTGCCGCAAATTGTCTTCGCTAATGCCGTAGCTTACTTTTACTTTTTGCTTTTCTTTTATCTGTAAACCGAAATCGGACAATGCTTTCCGGCGCGCGTTCTTACCATGAGCTCCGGGTTTGTACGGCCGACGGGAAACCGCGCACTTGGGCGAAGCGCAACGAAAACCCTTAACATTAAGATGTTCGCCCAACGATCGCTCTTTTTTTTCTTTTGCTCTTCGAATTGGCATGGTATTTATACGCGGCGAGTTTTTGCCGGACGTGGACCGTTATGCGGCACCGGTGTTACATCCTTGATGCTGGAAACTTCAAAACCCTGGCCAATCAGTGAACGAATCGCGGAATCGCGGCCGCCACCGATACCCTTTACAAACACCTCGAGCTCATGCATACCGAAACTCTTAAGCTTTTCGGCCAAAACAGAAATAATTTTGGAAGCGGCGAAAGGAGTGGCTTTTTTGGGTCCGGTAAAACCAACCGAGCCGGCAGTAGCCCAGCTTAATACATTCCCAACCTCATCAGTAACACTGACCACTGTATTGTTGTATGACGCAGTAACATAAATACGCCCACGTTCTATCCGGTGAGCTTTTTTGACCACAACCGGCGCCGAAACAGCCGCTTCGGTTGCGGCTTTTGGGTCGTTGGTATTGGCTGGGGGTGTGATTTTCTTTTTTCCCATGATGTTACAGGTTCGTATATTTTACTTTAAAATGCCGAGTTTTTCAATGATTACTTGAGGTCAACCTTACGCTTGCCGCTGCCTGCGGTTTTACGAATATTGCCACGGACGGTTCTGGAATTCGTTTTTGTTCGCTGGCCGCGTACCGGCAAACGACGCAAGTGGCGCATACCCCGATAGACCTGCAATTCCTTGAGGTGCTGGATATTTTGCTTGACCACCTGCCGCAATTCGCCTTCAATACGGTAGCCTTTTTCTATGACTGTCTTTAATTTATTCAGCTCATCGGCGGTAAGATCCTTGGCGCGCTTCCTCGCATCAACCTTAGATTCTGAAATTATTTTTTTACTTAAAGCCGGCCCGATGCCATAGATATATGTGAGGGCCACTTCGGCTCGCTTGTTGTCTGGAATGTTTACACCTAAAAGACGCATGACGTTTAACCTTGGCGTTGTTTATGTTTGGCGATCGCGCAAATAACGTAAATATTTCCACGCCGTTTCACTATTTTGCACTTTTGGCAAATTTTTTTAACTGATGCTCGTACTTTCATAATTAAAACTTATAGCCTGCGGACAATTCGCCCGCGGGCACCGTCCGGACTCATCTCAAGCGATACCCGGTCTCCCGGCAAAACACGGATATGATACAAACGAAGCTTGCCCGCAAGATGGGCAAGTACCAACTCCCCGCCCTCGTTCAAACGCACGCGAAATGTAAGCGCCGGGAGGGCTTCTTCAACCACTCCTTCCTTACGCTCAAGCGATGCCTTTTTATCTCTATCCATGCAGGTAATGCAGTATGTAATAGTAATCGATACGCCCCCGCATGTCAACCAAGGCCTTAATTTACGGTTACAGTTACTTTCTGTGAATTACTGGGAATAGTGGTCAGCCATCTTGGCCAGAGCGAAACTTTGGCATCAGAGAGCTCCGGCAAAGCGAGGATGGTCGCTCTGACCGCATCGGCTGATTTGCCCAAAATGCCAGCTTTAAAGGAATCGGCGTCAAAAGCCGGAGCGGTAACTCCTTGCGCGCTAACTTTTAGCTGGAGAGTGTCGGTGATGAAGTTTGGCGTGGCCGTCCCATAGCCTATCGAAAGGTTTTCTAAGACATGGTTAGGGTCGGAAGACGAAACCTTCGCCGACAAAAGGTCGCGCAAATCGCTCTCGCGAAAACCAATGGCTTTATACTGCGCATCTCCCGACATACTGAAGTTTCCGCTTTGGTCCGCCGAGGTCGTTAGAAGGCTCATCTTGGTCACGGCGAAAGATGACGCACTGTCCAAAATTATAAATTCATTGGGAACGTTCAGAAAATTTTTCTGGAAAGAAGCTTGGAGCAATGCGGACAATTTTGTTTTTGCCGCAGCGATATCCTTATCGGTCGGCACGGCTTTCTGTCCGATAAACCCTCCAGACGTACCGCTTTCAAATACGCCGTAAAATCCTTGGTATTTTGGCGTTCCGCTGAAACCGGGAACACTTAGTCGGGCTATCGCGCCAACGTTATAAGCCTCCCCTGCTTTATCTGCGGTAACCGCCGCTTTTATGCTTGCGGGGGTAATCTTGCCGCTTATAATTTGCGCGCCCGGAACTATTACCTCGCTGTTCAGACGAAAAATTTTTCCATCCGGGGTCATAAACCGTGTGGTCGCGACCAACTGCTGCGAGGCCGAACTATAGGCGTTATAGATGGTCACGGTCCCTTTTGCTTTTTCGCTTACAACCGCCTTTCCGGAAGCAGGGAAAGATTGGATCAAGTTCTTTGACTGCGAAAACGTCTGTGCGGGAATCGCGCCGTGGGCCAAATCAAGGCTGGTAAGAGCGGTTGAGGCGAGTACGGTATCCTTATAATCCCAAGGGCTCTTCTTGAAATCTATAGTAACCGAGGCCTTGCCGAAAACCGCCGTGGCAGCGATTCCCCCTCCCACAATCACCGCCAGAACAACAATAACGAGAATGGTGCGTTTCGCTGAAGCGCTGACTCTGAATTTAGTCCTCCGGCGAGGCTGATGAACCGGCGCCTCTTCTTCGGCTTCAGCCGGCTG
>JBGQLC010000012.1:0-9576 GCA_041499885.1 Minisyncoccia bacterium | reverse complement strand
TGTTCGCTACCAAAAAAATAAGGCCGAACAGTGCGGCTATCCCCCACATTACCTTGCTTGAATTCTTAACGTCCTTCTTAAACCAATGCCACCGTGGTCGCCAAAATTTCATTCGGCTCCGCTAATTTAAAATGACTGATATAAGTATATTTTTATAAATTAGTTCCGTCAAAAAACCCCGATTTTCACATCGGGGTTTACGACCTTAACTTAAATTGATTATGGTGTCGATAAATCGCTTCATCAACGCCAATTTTTTTTCTGTCCAGGGAAAGAGATGAAATTTCGCCCATTGCGGCGTACTCCACAGCTCGGCGATAACCGCTTTGCGCTGAACGAACTCAAGAAGTCCCTCCGGTCCGTGCACATAACCGCTGCCGGATGCCTTCCAGCCGCCAAACGGAATCTGCGGCATCGCAAATTCCATCATGCCGTCGTTATGTAGTACGGCTCCGCACTCAAGTTGGTCGGCAATCTCCTGAAACCTCTTCCGGTTTTTAGTGAACACACTTGCACCGAGACCAAAACGCGAAGCGTTGGCAAGACGAATCGCGTATGCGACAGTCGCTACCTTCACCACAGGCAAAAGCGGCACGAAAGTCTCTTCCTCGAGCAGCGAAAGTTTTTCGCCCGGGTCGCTGATCGGCAAAATCCGAGGATGCATCTCGGTGTCACTCTTCGGGAAATCCCAGCCGTCATTGTACCCAGCCAAGAAATTTTTGTAGTTCGTTCGTTCCTTTTCCGGCACGAACGGCAATTCCTCCAAAGAAAGATTCTTAAGCTCGCTTACTAAAAGCTTTAAGAGCTTGCCGAAAGCGCCACCACACGCGTAAACACGTTTGATGTTATTGCAGCTCATGCCGGCAAAACGTGCCCAAATGATCGTCTTCGCCGCACTTGCGAGATCCGCGTCTTCTAAAACCAAAGCGGCGTTTGAGCCACCAAGCTCGAGCGTAGGCGGGGTAAAACGGACTTTGGAGTTCTCGATAGCTATCCACCGCCCGGCTGTTTCCGAGCCGGTGAAATGGATCTTGTCGACCAAAGGACATTGCACCAACGCCCTACCGGCTTCCACATCCGTCGGCAATGAAGCGAACAAGCCGTCGAGGCCGAAGTGCCGAAGGGTATTGAGCAGCAAAGACTCAACTATGCCGTTGGTTTGAGGAGTTTCCGCCGCCGGCTTCCATAAAACACCGTTTCCGGCTAAGAGTGCCGGCACAATCGCGCCGAGCGAGAGTGAAAACGGATAGTTCCACGGGGTAATCACACCGACAACACCTAGAGGATATTTCCTAATTACAGCTTTTCTGTTGCCCCACATAAGCGAGAGAGGCGCGCTGCGCCGCTCATCGGCTAGAATTTTCTTTCCCCGCTTCAGATAGTATCTGATAATCGCGTGAATCAACGCGTATTCGCTTAAAAGCGGATAGTATTCGCGGGTGTGTTTGTCGGCGGCGATTGCGGCCGTGATTGCATACTTACGACGGATGATCTCTCGGTCCAGTTCGCGCAGCCACGCAATGCGCAGATATAAATATTCATAAGCGCCGTAACCGCGCGCAAGCACTGTTTTAATCAGCCTCGCCTCCAGATCCACTTTCATAGCAGGATAATTGCTCGACTCTTTCATCTTCTTTCTCTTCCTTTCAAAATAACTGCGATTAGCATAGCCCAAAATTGACCGCCGGCAAAGCGCGGCATAAAGTTATGTCAGCGCCTTTTAATTTCGGAGTCAGAATGAACTTTCCGGAAGCCGGAGTAATCAAGCGTGGCGACGGGCGCATCGGCAAAAATTGCGAGCTGGCCATAGACGGACCCATCGGTGGAAAACCGATCATCGCCATACATGGCATGTGGGCGACATATCGCCGGTGGACAAATTTTGGAAATTTTTTCAGCGAACGCGGTTTTAGATTCCTGGCGCCCACTCTCCCCCGCCACTATCGTGGAAACGAACGCGATACGGAGCTCGGGCGACTCGGAGTAATGGATTACGTCGATGCGGTCGCGGACCTTATCTGCTCACTGCGCCGACAGGGTATCGTCCTTTCAAACGAACGCCCTATTATTTTCGGTCATAGCATGGGCGGTCCAATCGCGTTGAAGCTAGCCGAACGTGGTCTCGCTTCGAACTTAGTGTTAATGAATTCCGCTCCTCCAGGCGGCATATCGCTCCACGCGGACATACCCTACCAACTAGCAATTGCCCGCTATCTACCGAAACTGCTCATGAAAAAGCCGTTCAAGCCAAACCTGAATATCGCATCGCGGTTCATCATGAATGGAATTGACCCGCAATATCATAAAGAGCTCCATCGAACGATGGTGGCGGAATCCGGACGAGCGGCATGGCAGATCCGGTGCGGCGATATCGAGGTCGATTTCCAAAAAATCACCTGCCCCGTACTCATCTTCGGTGCGGAAAACGACCGAATTACCCCGCCGCAGATTGCTTTGGATATCAGCAAAAAACTGTTGTCGGATAGGCATCACTATTACATCTGGCCGAAGTTTGCCCACTGGCTCCAAGCCGAGCCCGGCTGGGAAGCTCCGGCACAAAGAATCTTCGACTGGTTGCAAGAAAAATAAATAAAATCCCCCACATTTAAGTGGGGGTTATTTTTTACGAATAATAACGTACGAGGAGTGACGCGAGTGCGGCCATGAGAGTGCTCCAGGCGATGCCGACAAAAACGATCCGGCACCACTCGAGGACGAAGCCGCGGAAATACGAGGTCTCTTTTACCAGCGCTCGCGCGTTGCCTTCAAGAATCGCCCAGACCATTAAACAGGCGTCCAGGCCCAAACCGAAAACTGCGAGCACATTGAACCAGAAATGCCGGTATGTCGGAAGCAGCTCCGCGGGCACAAGCTTTTTGCCGAAGAGCAAATGGAAGCCGAGCCCATTCCACATGAAATCGTTTCCGTTAGCCGAACCGACAAACCACTGCGGCAAAAGGCCGAAGTAGACCTTGCCCGAGTCAACCAGATTGAAGTACGGCAGACACATGCCGAGCGCTAACGTGATGAAGGAAACAGGAGCAAGCAGAACAAAAAATCGTCTGAGCCCGGAAATCCTGAACCGGGGCGTGATATGTGTATAGATGAACCTTGTCATCGTATAGCTCAGAACCACGATCATGAACGGGTCGACAATGAACGTCCCGAAGAACATCCGCCCGGCGATCCAGATTGCGCCGATGGCGAAAGCAAGAAGAAAAATCATCGCTCACCTCCGTTCGCGCGATCTATATACCAAGGCAAAGTCGCTTCAAAACCCAGAAGCGAATCGGCGTATTGAAGAACATCTTTGCGATTGTAGTAACTGAGCAACTTCCGTAACTTGCCGTTCGACATGTGGGAATTGAGGAGAATCATCTCGCCCAATCCGGGGTCGATAATCGGCTTGCCGTTAAGGCGCTTGGCGCATTGTTCCACTCTCCGGATCAACCGCCTCAGAACCCATTTGGGCAGATGGAAACCGCGAAACGGGGTGTTGAACAAATGCTCGCCCAAAAAAATCGACACCTGGTCCATCGTGTACTTACTGTCATCAACAACGTTATAGATCACGTCGCCATCTTTTCCCTGGCATGCGTCAGGGGCATTTCCAAGGAAATCGGCAATACGGACCACGTCGTCTACATGAATGAGCGCCGGACGGCCTTTCCCGTTGCCGACAAGCAGCGGCGAAAGTTGGCCGGAAAGCTGTAATTCAAAAGCGTTGGCCATGCCGTAATTCGAACCAGGTCCGTAGATGGCAGCCATGCGCATAATCGTAACCGGCAAGCCAAATGCTTTGCGAAAAAAGAGAATCCGTTCTTCCGCCAGTTTTTTCGACCAGCCGTAGAAGTTGTTCGGCGCGACGGGATAATTTTCCGTAGCCGGCAAATCGACATACGGGACATTGAAATCTCCGTAAACGACGCCACCGCTCCAGAAAACAAACCGCTTCAGCAGTTGTGAAAGCTTGAATGTTTCGGTAAGCGCGAAAAGTAAATTTTCAGTTCCTTGGACGTTTACCTTGAAAAGGTCAGCCGCCGATGCGGAATAATTGAACAACCCGCCGATATGCCAGACGAACACACGGTAGTTGTGGTAGCGATAATCGGCAATGGTCGAGACCAGCTCGGCCACCTTCTTCGCAGCAGTCAGGTCCGCCGGTACAAAGGAATAGGTCTTCCCTTCCGGAACCTGCGGCCACTCGTAAGGTCTTGTTATATCGGTTGCGACGACAACGCCGTAAGGCGAACCCTCCTTTAGTGCGTAACGCACCGCGCGCGAGCCTACAAAACCGGCTGCGCCGGTAATCAAAAGCAAATTACGCTCGGAATCTTTATGAGGCAACACTCGAACTCCTCTTGATTTTCAAAAATGTCTACACAGAGCATAAAAGAAGGGGTGGTTAGCGTCAATCTGTTCGATGGGCTCAGAATGGACGCTGAGCATGTCCTAATGTGTCAACTTGTGGCGAGCGAAGCTGAACCATAGCCTTGCCGTGAGAGCTCCGCTGTTTTAAAATAAAACCCAATGACTCTTACCACCCATGCGATTGTCGGCGTTGCTGTCGCCCGCCTGTTCCCTCGCCATCCGCTAATTGCCGTTCTTGCGGCGATTTTCAGCCATTTTCTATTAGACGCGATTCCCCACTGGGACTATCAATTGCATTCGCGCTACATTGACTCTAAAAATTTTCTTAATAATGACTTGCGCTTGGGGCGCGGTTTCTTTTTTGATTTAATTAAAATCGGCGTTGATTTCGGGCTTGGATTGATTCTGTCGGCTATTATCTTTTTACCGTCAAACCCCGGCGCCCTAATTTTCACTCTTATAACTGCATTTGCCGGCACGCTGCCGGATGCCCTCCAGTTCGCATATTTTAAAATCCGGCGACAGCCATTTATATTCACACAGCAAATCCACAACGCACTGCATTCAAAAAACAAAAAGCTGCTCGGCCGACCATTTATCGGCATAACTCTGCAGCTTACGCTTGTATTGATCACACTATTCCTTACCGGTAAGGCAGGGGTTTTCGGTTTCTAGCCTTATTTCTGACCTTCGGCTTCTTCGAGCGTGCCCTGGTGTGCTTTTCGCCTGTCCATCCATTTAATGAAAATAAAAAGATAGAGAATCTCCAGAACTCCAAGGGTATTTATCAAAAACAGGGCGATAAACCAACCGACCTCTTTTCGCTGTGAAGCCCGCCAAAGCGCGTAGCCCTTCCACGGCAAAGACCAAAGTATTATCACCGCGAGCATCACTTTGTTTTGTGTAGTGAATAGATAGTTCATGTGATTATTATAACACACGGGCTCAGTGTTTCACGATGCGCACGCCGATAAGGCGGAACTTTTTGTGCTTCGGATTCTCGCGCTTGTCAAAAAAAGGCAGGAGTAGCTTTATTGCTTCGAAATAAAATTCGTCGGCGCTTTTAGGAATATTTTTAAGCGTGTGTGACTTTGTCTTGGTCTCAAAATCCGCAAAGCGCACGGTTATAACCACGGTACGAAAATCTTTCTTATCATCTTTCAGCTTCCCAAAACTGCGCCAGACGCTATCGGACAAAACACGCATCGTCTCGGTTATTTTGGCGGCGTCAGCGACATCTTCCGGAAAAGTTTCTTGTTCGCCGACTGACTTGGTCTCATATTCCAAAACAATGGGGCTCTCGTCCTTTCCGCGAATACGGTTATAAAGCTCATTGCCCCACCCTCCAAAATCTTCGAATTCTTCGCGCTTCCATTTTTTCAGGTCTTTAATAGTCTTTACGCCTTGTTTAGCTAACAGAAGTTCGGTCTTCGGACCAATACCGGGAATTTTTCTGACCGAGAGGGGCTCCAAAAAACTTTCCGCCTGCTCCTCTGTTACCAAAGTAAGCCCGTCCGGCTTTTGCATATCGGAGGCTATTTTAGCGATAAGCTTGTTAGTGCCAATGCCCACAGAAGCGGTCAGGCGCTCTTTATCTTTTATCTCGGTTTTTATTTTTTGGGCGATTTCTTTCGCCTGTTCCCAGCTTTCGGCGGACGAAAGGTCGAAATACGCCTCGTCAATACTTGACTCCTCTACAAGCGGTGTATATCCCCTGATAATATCCATTATCTCGGCTGAAACCTTCCCATATTTTTCGAAGTGGCCGCCGGTAAAAATTGCGGCGGTTTCTCCGCGTTTTCTTGCTGCTTCGGCCAGCCGCCAGGCGGTTGATATCGGCATAGCCGAATGTATGCCGTATTTGCGCGCTACGTAGTTCGCGGTTGAAACCACCCCCCTGCCTTTGCCGCCCACCGGGTCCGCGCCGACCACGATCGGCTTGCCCTTAAATCTCGGGTTATCACGCTCTTCCACCGCGGCGAAGAAAGCATCCATATCGAGATGCGCGATGATTCTCATTGGCCTCACTCTATCATAAAAAACACTCGCCCTTTAGTGGATGTAAAACTTGCGCAGCGGACAATTTTTATGGTTATGAGGTCTGGCCGGACAATATTTCCGGCCATAATCTATCAACCGGTAAGTAAAGCTAAACCATTCTTTTTTCGGGATAACGGCCATTAAATCCCGTTCAATTTTAACGGGATCAGAATAAGCACTTAGGCCTAGTTTTCGCGCCAAGCGACGGACGTGTGTATCTACCGCTATTCCCTCCACGACACCGTAAGCATTGCCCAAAATTACGTTCGCGCTTTTGCGGCCAATACCCGGAACCGTGACCATCTCTGCCATCGTTTTCGGTAATTTCCCGCCGAATTTTTCTTTAATAACCTTAGCCGCTGCTAAAATATTTTTTGTCTTATTGCGGTAAAAACCGGTCGAATGGATGTCTTTTTCAAATTCTTCACGGTCAGCGCGAACATAGTCGCCAAGCGTCCGATATTTTTTAAAGAGCGCGGGAGTGACTTCATTAACTTTTTTATCCGTACATTGTGCGCTTAATTGCACCGCCACCAGTAATTCCCAGTTGTTGCCATATTTGAGCGCGATTTTCGCCTCCGGGAAAAATTTTCTTAATATACCGATAATCTTTCCCACGCGAAGTTTTTTGGAACTGATTGAATCCATGCGTACCTATTATTATATAACTTTGCGTTATCCTTTCGGGTTGCCCATTGCCGCCCTGACGCAAAAGAGTAGAATAAAAACCAGTAATTTAAGAAGTGGGGCGAAGTTGGATAAAAACGAAATAATCGGACAAACCCTCATCGCTTACACCGAAAAAATGCGGGATCTGCTCGCGGAGAATCTATTGAAGTCTCCCGAAAAGGCCGCGAAGGCAATGACCGAAGCGCGTAGGATCGTTAGTTTAATAAACTCATTCGGATGGTATGTTGATTGGTCGGTGGAAATAAATCCCGACACCCCCGATAAAGTAATCGTCAAAGCAAATTTGTGGCAACCGCGAGAAAATCTTTCACCTGATCTCCAGGTCATCTACGACCGCTGGTTAGAGAACGTTAAAAAGCGAGGCGATAGCGAGTATTAAAAAATAATGCCGACCCGAGGGTCGGCATTTTGATTAAGTTATCGGAGGAAAAGCTTCGGGCAAGCGTGCGTAGCCTACACGAGGCCAGCCACACGAAACCGCTTCATCATGCTCCCAGGTTGCGCCACCGGATGTCTCCCAGCCGGGCAAGAAATGCAAAAGTAAACGATCGGCATTGGCGCAAGCCCTGAAAATAGGGCGATAAAAAGCCGTGAGCAAATGATTTTCGCCGCGATAGTATGGCAGATTCTTGATCCTCGCCATTGCCTCTTCAAAAGGCAATTGTGTGAAAACTAGCCGTCCTTTCACATCACGAAGATACCGGATCATCGCGTCGAATATCGCGAGGTTCTTCTCTATCGAACCGGCGCCACCGGAGGTAATCGGTCCGCAGACTATGTTTATGATGCCATCCGGCATTCGACCGATAATACGCATGGCAATCGCGAGCAGATCTTCAAACGTTTGCGCGTCGTTGAGCGCAGCCTTGTCTGCCTCAAGCCAATGTCCGTCAAAGTATTCCTTGCGCACTTATCCCTCCATGTTAAAAATAACTATCGTGACTATATGCCCACGAACATGCCAGGTCAAGATTATCCGGCGCCCAGTTCGAAATCACCAAGTACTTCATAATCCGCGCCACTGCGCGAAAGATGTGATTCCATCAGTGCTACTCTATCCGCCCGCTCTTCCCAATCTATCCGTTCATCCAGTTTTTTAAGTGGAAATGACGCGAAATCTGTTTCGCGAAACCTGGCAAGAGTAAGGTGTAATTTAAGTTCCCGCATTCTTTCCGGCTTACGATTAACCGCGTCGTGCAACTTTTCCGAAAGTTCGCCCAACTTTTTAGGCGTCTCGCCTTCAACCCAGATTAAACGCGGGTGGCGAAGATCGGGACCATAAGCAATATGGCCGAAGCGCAGCATCATTGGTGCAGTATGCCGCACAGCTTTTTCTATAGCCTGTTTGACCGGTTCAATATCCTCGGCATACCACGGCGGGACGAGTGTTATATGCCAATTTTTGGGAGCAAGCCAACGTACCGGCAACTCTGCATATTTTTCTTCCCAAGCCAGAGCTTTCGCCTGAAACGCCGGAGACAATGTGAGCGCGATAAAAATTCTTTGGTTCATTAATTTATTTTAGCTTTTCCCACAATTAAAAACACCCCGATGTGGGGCGTTTTTAATTGTGTATCCGCGGTTATTGGTTATTCAGCCGCTTTAAGAGATCCATCAGCGTTTGCTGTAGATTCTTAAGTTGGCTGCGTTGCCCGTCCGTCCCCTCTCCCTCTTTTCCATTGCCCGTTGAGCTTGTTGACGGAGTTGAGTCGTTTTGCGGATTATTTGTGCCTCCCTGGAAAAATGGACGCACATCTTCACTCGTTCCCACCAAAATAACTTGCGCGCGAATACTCGCCGACGAATTACATTTGCCTTCGGGAGTACAGGCGGTAGCCGGAGTCGGTTGAAGTAACCCGCGCACTACAACTCGCATACCCACCTGCAGGTCACCGAAACTTCCCTGCTTTACCGGAGCCGATACGCATTTGTTGCCGTCGCCGCCGTTGCAGCCTGCACCTGCGCCGATAAGTATCTGCGTGTCAGACCCGACAACTACCGTGAACTGCCTTGCTTGCGCTGTTGCTTGATTGCCTTTGTCGCTTGATTTTCCCATGCCGGCATCGAGTACGAAAGTTTTACTGTCCGAATTTATGCTCGAGATTGCGCCGCGCCACGAACCTTGCTTTGAAATCGACAAATTGCGGACAGTTTGGGCATGTACCAGATAGTTGTTGTTCTGGTCTAGATATCCGAATACATTAACTATGTCACCCGCTGAAAAATCCTGTAAGTCGGACTGGCCCCAAGCGCGCTTAACAATATTTTGCGCGTTGCTCGCGTCAATCGTGTACGAATAGGTGAAAAGTGACACGGTAAGCGTACCGGACGCGACCGCAGTGACTTTCGCCGCGTGCATCAAAACCTCAGTGCTGTTTGCGAGGTCCGCCGGCAAACAACGGAGATTACCCGTACTCTCACACGGTAAAGGAGCACGCAAAGCTTTTATATCCAGCTCCTGCCGTAAATCGCTCT
>JBGQLC010000011.1:0-9861 GCA_041499885.1 Minisyncoccia bacterium | reverse complement strand
TGCTCGGGCTCTTGCTCTTGGCTGGAGCCTATATCGTTTTGAACACCATCAACCCAGCTCTGACCAAGCCGACGTTGCCTCAAAATCTCCAGCAGATCAACACATCCGGAGGTAGCGGCCCGTTTGCGCCGTCAGGCGGCAGTTCAACTGGTACTTTTGTGGGCGGAGGAGGTAGTTCCGGCGGGGGTGGGTCATCGGGCAGCTTTTAACTAAAAATGTCTATAATTAAAACATAATGAAAAAAATTCTAATTACTCTATTGATAATAGTCGGCGCCGGCGCGATAGTTTACGGCGGCTATATTTTGAGCCAAAAGCCTGGCGCGCCAGCCGCAACGCCGGAACCAACGGGTGGACTTCCTTCTCCGCAGAGTGTTTCTGGCGGAAGTGGCGCAGTACAACAAACACAATTGCCCCCCGCCGTTGTTCCGAGCGCAAATACTCCCGCGGGAATTTTGACCAGCGCGGCTTTCGGCGTTATCGCCCAAAATCCGGTTACGGATTATTTTGTGGACTCGGGCAACAATGCCTATTTTATCCAACCCGACGGACAAGTTTTTGCGGCGATGAACGGTTCGCTCTCCACATTAAATGGCTCTGCGATGCAAGATATGCTTAGCGCCTCGTTCTCATACGACGGCACAAAAATTTTGGCATCCTTCGGCAGCTCGTTCTCTCCGCAATGGAGTATTTTTGATATCAAAGCAAAAACGTGGTCACCTTTGCCGATCGCGATGTATTCGGCCGCTTGGTCTCCTAATGACTTACGGATTGCATATTTCACAAAAAGCGGCGACCTGAACGCTGCAACTATATTGGACACCAACAATCCCAAGGCCAAGCCGGTTGTGATCATAAAACTTCGAGCACAAGATTTGACGCTTAATTGGATGTCGTCATCAACCCTTATTTTGGCGGAGCGCTCAAGCGGACTTGTCCCCGCTTCAGCCTGGGCGGTTTCAATCTCCAAAAAAACACTCTTACCTCTTGAGCAGGATATTTTTGGCCTACGTATTAATTGGCCTGGATCATCCGCCCAAGGACTGGTCTTTTCCGGCAAAGCGTCAAACCGAGGCGGCGCACTTTCGATTGTTGACCCGAAAGGTTCTGCACTACACGGGTTGAGTTTCTTAACTCTCCCCTCCAAGTGCACTTTCGGATTCGGAAAACCCGTGGGTACATCTACAGCCCCGCTGCCGGCGCTTCTTTTCTGCGGCGCACCCCGCGATCAAGATGTCTTGAGCCGCACATTATTGCCTGATGCGTATGACCAAAAACAACTGATGACGGCTGATGATCTATATTCCATCAACTTGGCCGACGGAACTGTGCAATCGCTTTTCGCCGACCAGAGCCAAATACTCGACGGCACAAACTTAAAAACAGCAAACGGCCGACTCTTTTTTGTCAACCGCTACGACAATCGGCTCTACGGCATAACTCTTTAATAAAAAATCCGCCGGTGGCGGATTTTTTATTGTTTCGGTTTATTAAAATTTAATTTTACTAGGCTACCGGTTTGATAATCACGTATCGCTCTTTGCCTGCGCCTTGGCTTTCCGTGCGCACTTCGGGGTTCGCGGCGAGTTCGGTATGCACTATGCGCCGCTCGTATGAATTCATCGCCGGCAAAGAGATCGGTTCTTTGGTCGCGACAACCTTACGCGCGGCGGCCCGAGCAAGCTCGCCGATCAGCGTCTCGCGTTCGCGCCGGTAATTATTTATGTCAAAAAAGATCGGCTGGGAGTTCTGCTTCTGCGCGATAAGCTGCACAAGGTGGTTAATCGCCTCCACCAGCGCCGGAAGGTTCCCTTTTACCAGTTCTTGGTCTTCGTAAATAAATACCGCCCCGTGGCGATGTTCCGCGTCTATATCAACCTTATAATTGGTGAAGCCAAGCCCCTCAATCAGCGTTTTTATGAATTGTTCCCAGTGTTCCATTGCTTAATTCGCGATTAACCATAATTTGTTGCACGACCGAAAAAAGTGACGTCGTGAGCCAGTAAAGGCTGACGGCTGAAGGCAATCTTGCAAAAATGACTACGGTCAAAACCGGCCCCAGAGCTAGCATGCGCGCGCTCATTCGTTCAGCGTCGGACCATTCTGATTTTTTCTTTCGCGGAAGCGAGAGCCTTCCTTGCGCATATTGCGCGATTGCCGCCGCGACTACCATGAGCATACTTGGTCCGTTTAAATTAATCAAGCCTAAAAAAGATAAATTTAAAACTTTTGGCGCGTGAATAAATGGATATAGCCAGCTAAAATGCTCCGAATTCAGCCATCCGAAAAAAAGACGGTAGAGTACGATTAAAATCGGCAACTGGACAAGCAGCAATAAAAATCCGGAAAAGGGATTGACCTGGTGCTCTTTGTAGAGCGCGAGCATCGCCTCAGTTTGTTTGGCTTTGTCCTGCTTGTGTTTTTCCTGAATCTCTTTCAGCTTCGGCTGAATTCGCTGCATCAGCGCTTGATAGCGGAGGCTTTTGCGAAATAACGGATAGAGAATAAACCGGATGGCGATCGTTAAAATAATAATTGCGATTCCGATATCTCCGAACGCCGCGGTATTGTAAAAAAATATCAACGCGTTAAAGAGCGGCTGAAATAGAATTGTATGGAAAAAATTTGTCATTTATGTTTTGCGAATGATTCCTGCAGCGCCGAACATAATTCCCGACTGCCTGCCCCGCGCCCACCTTCGGTCATGACCACCATTGTATCATAACCCATACCCGGCAGGGTTCGCGCGCATTCGGCAAGAATGCGCCGAACCCGGTGCCGGCCCACGGCGGTCTTCTCAATCCTGTTGGCAACAACAATCGCAAAACGATTATAACTATGGTCGAGGTTGTTTTTAAGGCGCCAAAGCACAAAATATGGCGTTGCTATTCGCTCCGCGTTTTTTTTATTGAATAGCCGTACCGGCAGTCGGTTGCGCTTAGCCAACATAAATTTGCCGAACGGGCCGGTTTAGCGGTTAATTAACCGCTTTCTGCCCTTTTGCCGTCTTCGCCGCAGAACATTGCGTCCTCCGGAAGTCCGTCTACGCTTCAAAAACCCGTGAGTGCGGGCTCTTTTTCTCTTTTTTGGCTGATACGTTTGCGACATTTAGGAAACTCTATCACATCGATGTGAATTTGTAAAATTTTTATCATGAAAATTGTTATACACACGAAATCCACAAGAAGTCAGAAAACCTTCGCTTTGACGAATCCGTTTCCCTCACTACAATTAGAACCAATGGACATCCACGAACTTTGGCAACTGACATTGGGTGAGATGGAGGTACAGCTCTCACGGGCAAACTTTGTCACTTGGCTTAAAGACAGCCAGCTTGTAGATAAAAAAGACGGCACGCTTTATGTAGCCCTACCGAATAACTTCGCCAAAGAATGGGTGGAGAATAAATATCATAAAAATATCCTGGGCATAGTCAGAAATTTTGATCCTGGCGCAAAAAAATTAGAATTTGTTGTTCATAAGGATCCGGCGGTAGCCGAACCGCAGAAAATCACCGCGCGCGACTTTGGAAAATTTGAAAACAGAATTGATTTGGGTTTTAAAATCGACCCGGAAACAAATCTTAATTCGCGCTATACATTTGATTCTTTGGTAGTCGGCTCTTCCAATGAAATGGCCTATGCCGCAGCGTGTGCCATTGTCGATGAAGTAGGAACAAAATATAATCCGATTTTTATTTACGGGGGCGTCGGCCTGGGCAAGACTCATTTGATTCAAGCCATCGGCAATGCGATAAAAGTAAAATACAAAAACAAAACTCGGCCATGGTATGTTTCGTCAGAAAAATTTACCAATGATGTTATTAACGGAATTAAGGGCAAGCGAATGGAAGATATTAAAAAGAAATATCGCTCTTACGACGTATTGATTATCGACGACATTCAATTTTTAAGCGGCAAAGAAAGAACTATGGAAGAGTTTTTCCATACTTTTAATGCGCTATACGACCAAAATAAACAGATAATTATTTCTTCTGATCGTCCGCCACAATCATTGGCACCCTTGGAAGATCGTCTGCGCTCCAGATTTGAAGGTGGTATGGTGGCAGATATAAAACAGCCCGACTATGAAATGCGCATGGCAATTATCCGGAGAAAACTTCAGGACAAGAATCAATCCTTCGGAGATGATGTTGTCGATTATATAGCCCGCCAAGTCAAGAAAAACGTGCGTGAAATAGAAGGCGTGGTCAATAAAATACTGTTTTATCAGGAAACCAAAAACGCCCAGTTGAGCCAAAAAGATGTTGAACAAATTATCAAGGCTTCGGTTAAGGATGTGGCTCAGCGTGTCTCCGACGACGATATTTTAAAGGCGGTTTCCGAATATTTTAATGTCAGTATCGCCGACCTGACCGGCCGAGCACGCAAAAAGGAAATTGTCGGCCCGAGGCAGATCTCAATGTATCTTATCCGCGAAATTCTCGAAATGTCCTTCCCGTATATTGGGGAAAAGTTGGGGAGAGATCACACCACCGCGATTCATGCTGTGGCAAAGATTGAGCAGGAAATTAATAAGAATTCCTCGCTTAACCAGCAAATCAATTTAATTAAGGAGTTGATTTACAAAACATAAGTCCACAGTTTACTATTTTCTCAATTCCGCTGCTCGCTATATAAATCCAACATTCAACCCGACTTATCCACATTTCCACACGCTAACTATAACTACAATTATTTATATATGAATATAATAGTCATACGTGAAAAACTAAAAAGTGGATTGGATATTGTTTCAAGGGTCAGTGGAGATAATACTCAATTGCCGATTCTTAAAAATATTTTAATTACAACTGAGGAGGGAAAAATTAAATTTATCGGTACAAATTTGGAAATAGGTGTTACCGCTACGGTTAGCGGAAAAGTTATTGAAGCGGGGAGTATGACCGTACCAACCGGCCTCTTTTTAAATATAATCAACAATATTCAAAGCGAACGGATTAATTTAATAACAAAAAACAGCGCGCTGGAAATAAAAACGGATAATTACGAAGCCCGATTACAATGTTTACCGGCAGAAGATTTTCCGATAATTCCAAAAATAAAAAACAAAACAAATCACTTCGAAATAGAGTCTTCTGTTTTGAAACAAGCCTTGGAGCAGATAGTGATCGCCACTCAATTTTCTGAGCTCCGTCCGGAATTAAACGGAATACTTTTACAATACACCGGAAGTAGTCTGATATTGGTAGGCACAGATAGCTTTCGGCTTGCCGAAAAAACCATCGCTGCCGAGCAATTTAAGTCGGCTAGTGGAGATGAATTCAGGATACTCGTCCCTTTAAAAACAGCTCAGGAATTGCTGCGCGTCCTAAAAGATAATGAATTAGTTGAATGTTATTGCGATAAACAACAAGTTTTATTTAAAACACCATCAGTGGAAATGATTTCAAGGCTAATCGACGGTTCCTTCCCGGACTACAAAACCGTTATTCCGAAAGATTTTAAATCAGAAGTGCTTGTCGAGCGGGAAGAATTTATGAGCGGATTAAAACTGGCCAGTGTATTCGGCAGTCGGTCCAGTGAAATAAAAATAAAACGGGGAAGCGAAAACACGATTGAAATAAATTCCTCCGACGTCGCACTCGGGGAGAATAAATATATTCTTCACGGAAAAATAAAGGGGAAGTTTGAAGAAGTAAGTTTCAATTGGCGCTATGTGGCCGACAGCCTCAAGGTTCTGAGTTCCAAGGATATTTTTATCGGGCTGAATGAAGAAAACAAACCGGCGCTTATTAAAATGCCCGCGGACACGACGTATTTTTACATCGTGATGCCGATTCTTAAATCCTGAGCCGGATTAACTCAGCAGATTTATTATTGTCCCCCGTATACAATCGAATTCGCACTGGCCGACTGATTGCCACCATCTGTAGCGGTAACTGTAAGATTATTTTGTTGCGCGGAACTGGACGCGGAAAATTGATAATCTAAGTCGTAAGCGGTGCCGAAATCGCCGGACCATGTTTTTATCACTTCGTCATTCCACGATAGTGATAGGTTTTTTATCGTAGTCCCGTTTGTTATATGCGCACGCACCGATATGTCGCCATTAACAAAACTTCCGCTTTGAGGGCTTGATATTGAGACTACAAATGCTTGGCTGCCGACCGCCGCCGGAGTCGCGCCTTGATTTAAGCTACCGAAGTTTACTACGTTTGTTTTTGCCCAATTGATAACCCCCGTTTCCCAATTATTGAATTGTGAATCCGCGGTCGGATCCTGCGGCGGAGCTCCAGTTGGATTGTTTTTGTCGACATAATATAGGACCGTATGAATCTGATTGCCGTAAGTATAATCGCCGCGCAAAAAAGGTTTCTCCGGAGCGAGCGAATCTGGGCGGGTAAATGTTTCGGTGGGTTGATTCTGCAGCGCTTTATCCATAAACGCGTGCCATATCGGAACTGCGGCTAGGATACTCGAACCGTGGCGTTGCATCGGTGAATTATCATTATTACCGGCCCAAACGCCAACAACCAATGACGGAGTGTATCCTACCGTCCATGCATCACGGTAATCGTTTGATGTACCGGTTTTCATCGCCACATCGTGGTTCGGGAAAACAGTGAGGCTTAAACTATTTTGGAATAAGCCCGCGCGGGCGGTTGAGTCGGAAAGAATGCTGTCGATAATTCGCGGATATTCAGGATCTATCACTTGCGCCGATTGGTCATTAAATGTTTCGAGCACATTGCCTCGCTGGTCGCGCACCTCGAGCACCATTGTTTGGTTGTGTTTTGTGCCTTCCTGGGCGAGTACTGAATATGCCTCAACCAAATCCACAAGCTTTACCGCCCCGCCGCCTAAAACCAGTGAGAGGCCGTAGCGGTTCGGGTTGTCGAGGGTATTTAAACCGAAAGCGTTTGCATTTTTTACCACGTCGGCGATTTTAGAAAGATACAATGTTTTTACTGCGGGGATATTTATCGATTGAGCCAGTGCGGTGCGTAAAGTAACCGGACCGCGGAAAATACCGTCGAAGTTTTCCGGATGAAAACAATGTGGGTTATCGTCTTTATAATCGGGTACTGCCGGACAATCCGGATAGGTTGAAAATTCCGTAGGCACATCAAACAAAACCGTGTCTGGCGTGTAGCCTTTGGAAAAAGCGGTCATATAGACAAAGGGCTTCAGTGCCGATCCGGGCTGCCGCAGTCCTTGCGTGGCCACATTGAAATTTCCGCCGTTCTGAATATCGAAATAATCTCGCGAACCGACCATCGACAAAATTTGTCCTGTTTTTGCGTCCTGCGCTACCAGCGCTGCATTTTTGCCGCTATAGAGAGTTTCATTCTGCGCCGCGCCATCAGAGACAGCTTTCTCGGCAATTTGCTGTAAGTTCCAATCGAGGGTGGTAGTAACCTTAAGGCCGCCGACGCGAACCATACTGTCGCCGTATTTTTGGGTAAGATAGTCCATTACACCCATCACAAAATGTGGTGCGAGAATACCTTTGGGATTTTGTGGCGAAAATGCGAGTTGCTCTTTTTTCGCGGCGGCAAAGTCTGATTTGGAAATTTTTCCCAAATCGTACATTTTTTGTAGCACGAGTTTTTGTCTTGCCATCAAGTCTTTGGTATGGCTACCCCAAGGCGAGTAATAACTCGGCGCCTGCGGCAATGCGGCTAAAACCGCGGCCTCGGCCAGAGACAGATTTTTTACCGGCTTGCCGAAATAAGCCTCGCTCGCTGACTCAACTCCATAGAGTGACGGGCCATAGGCTATTTCGTTCAAATAAAGCTCAAGGATTCTGTCTTTTGAATAACGTTTGTCGAGCTGTATGGCGAGAAGCAACTCTTTTAATTTGCGGAGAATAGTGCGTTCGTCCGAGAGAAAAGAATTTTTAGCCAATTGTTGGGTAATGGTCGAGCCACCTTGCAATATGCGCCCGCTGGCCAAATTAGTCAGGAGCGCCCGGGCGATGCCTTTCCAGTCAAATGCTGGCTCGGTATAAAATTTTTCATCTTCAATTGATATCGTTGCATTTCGCAAAAATTGCGGGATGTCCGACAGGGGTACCACAGTTCGCTTGCCGCTGTCGTTTGTCTCATAAAGCAAAGTTGTCCCTGTGCGGTCATAAATCTTCGTTGATTCCCGGACGGCGTGATTTTGCAGGTCTTCCACCGAAGGGAGGTTTTTGGCCAAGACCAGCAGAGTCACCAAAAAAAGAGCAGCCAGAGCTGCACAGATTAAAGCCGCAATGCCGAAGACCGTCTTCGGGTGTATTTTTTTGCGCGCTTTTTTCATCGTACGGTCATTAGAACAAAAATTGCCCCGCTTGTCTATGCAGGGCAATTATACAATTACTTAAAATTCTTCCTCAGCTTTTTCCGGCTCTTCTTCGTGGAAGCCAAGGTCTTCCAACTCTTCTTCTTTGTCTTCGTCGTCATCTAAATCGTCGACGTCCGCGTCTTCGGCCTCTTTTGTTTCTTTTTCGCCCGGTCCGCCGCCGAGATCTTTGTCGGTAAGGATGCCGGAGTCGCTGTCGTCTTCATCGCTCAGTCTCCAGTGGGATTGGGTAAGTGAATCAATATCCATAGATACAATATTTAGTGCTGTCACTCGAAGCTGGTACAAGTATAGTCGACCTTTACGTTGTTTTCGAGACAAGTATAAGAAATCACTTTTTGTTGTCAACCATCGCCGGGCTGTGCATAACTAGGTTAGGCTGATCGATTGATAAGGCTGCCGGCTATGGCGATAGCCAGTGCGTCGCTCGCGTCGTCAATTATTTTAAGTTCCGGCCGCTTCAATATTAGGCGGACCATTTTTAAAATAGCCTTTTTGTCGGCGCCGCCATAACCGGTAACCAAAGACTTTACTTCGTTAGGCGCAAATTCGGAAAGGGGGATGCCGTGTTCCAGCGCCGAAAGGACTATTACGCCGCGGGCCGCGGCAACCTGCATCGCGGTTTTTTGGTTTTTTGAAAAATAAAGCTTTTCGATGGCGCATATATCAGGTTTATGGATGAGACAAAGCTTATCCATACCTTGTTTGGTCTCAAGTAGCGCGTTATGGTCGTCATCGCTTTTTATCGGGATAAGGCCCGCGTCCAATAGTTCCAGTTTTCCGCGCTCGCTCTTTATTATTCCGTAGCCGATGCGCCGCGTACCCGGATCAATGCCGAGAATTATCATGCTTTTTGTATATTTGCGGTTACTCGTTGGACATCATCATTAGACTCAAGCGCTTCGATCAGTCCGTCCAATTTTCTCCGGTCAACTTCATTGAGCGGTTGTTCGAATTTTGCTTCCCATCCCTCACCGTTTTTCGCGATCTCGAATGCCCAACGGACAGAGCCGGCCTCGGCCCACTTGCCGCCGAAATCATTTAAAATTTTTTTAATCTCTTGCACCGTACGGTTGCGGTTATCCGAAGTAGCCTCGATTAAGAGTGCCACTCCGCCCGGGCCATAAGCCTCAAAGATCAGCTCTTCTATCGCCTTACCGGCCTCAGAGGCGCGTTTTATCGCGCGCTCGATGTTCGCCGCGGGTACGTTGGCGGCCTTGGCCTTTTCCACAGCTGTCCGCAGGCGCGGATTAAAATCTGGGTTTGGCTCTTCTTTTGTGGCGGCGGTTATGAGCATGAGGAGTTTAGAGAATACCTTGGCACGCTTTTTATCAGTAGCCTCCTTTTGGTGTTTTATGCCCGCCCAGTGGGAATGTCCTGACATAGTGTTTCGTTCACATTATATAAATGAAAGCCCTCCTTGGTCGAGGGTGGGGCAATAAATACCTTTTCACATATTTGTCTTGCTCCTATAATGGAAGCGGCTTACACTTAAGAGCATATGGCTGGCGAGCAAATTTCACCGCTTCAGAAAAAACTTGGAGACATCAAGC
>JBGQLC010000010.1:0-9894 GCA_041499885.1 Minisyncoccia bacterium | reverse complement strand
CTCCAATAAAAAAGTTCTGCCCATACATTACTCGAATGCCCAGAAATATTCAATGCGTGAAAACCGGAATAAAAAACGGATGCGCGAAGACGCCTGCTTTCCGGTGGGCCAGGAAGGACTCGAACCTTCGATCCTCAAGGTATAAGCTTGATGCTTTAGCCGCTAAGCTACTGGCCCAAATTTTTATTTGCCGCTACTTCTACTTCGTCAGCGCGTCAAATTTCTGCATGCTGTCTGCCGCGCTCATGTTGTAATTGTTTATCGCCGAAACATCCGAGTTTATCTGATTGACCAGCGCCGTAATTTCGCTTGTAGTGTGCGCGCCGATAAATCTTCCGCGCAATGCTTCGAGCAGTTTGGAAATATCGGCGTCGTAACTTATTAGTTCGCTCAAAAGCGCGAGGCGGTTACTGATTGAATTCAGCGCAAGCTGCCTCGCCTCAACCAGGCCAAGATTATTTAACGCTTGCGTCATCTTCATCAGCTGGTTTGAAAGTTCTACGGCTTGGTCGCGGATATCCGGGCTGCTGCTGGCAACCTCGGTGGTCAACGCCAAGGCCTCGGTAAATTTTCCCTGCCGGTCAAGCTCATTTATTTTTGTTAAATCCGCCTGAAACTGTGCGGTCTCGTTAACAATATTTTGAGCGATAAGCGCGCCTTGAGCGCGAGCATCCGCGAAATCTCTGGGAACCCCGCCGCCCCATGCCAAAACCAGCCGATAGGCCACATAGCCGATCAGCGCTATTACAATCACCGTAATGACTGTTTGGGTGCGTGCTTTCCCGTTGGTCATTTGTTATTATTTCTACCGCACTTCTCCCCGATATGCAACTTGAGCGGCAAGTAAATAGTATGTAGTATTTGGAAGATAGTCTAGCGTTGATTTTGCTACCTGCGGGTATCGTATAATGGAATTACCTCAGCTTTCCAAGCTGATGACAGGGGTTCGATTCCCCTTACCCGCTCCGATTTTAAAAAACTTGTGATAAAATAAATACATGAATCTATTTAAACCGTTTACTTTAAAGTGGTGGCAAGGAAGTTTGTTTAAAATTTCAATGATAACAGGCGGCGTAGCTATCGGTGCATATTGGTATCAATTTTTTATGCCTCTTATTGTGCCGTTTGTGGTTATCGCTGTTCTCACCGGCATATATGTTAGTTGTGTGTGGTGGAAGCAAATAAATGGTAAAAAAGATTATTAAATACATATCCGGGTTCACGATTATCGAACTCGCCGTAACCAGCGCGGTCATTATTATTCTTGCCGGAGTATTAATTTTGGTAGTTAACCCAGTGGAACTTGTGAAACAGTCCCGCGACAATCAGCGACTAACAAGCCTAAGCAATCTTTCTCTGTACATGGCCGGACTTCAGGGAGGGCTTGGGTCTGCCTCCACGACTTATGTTTCAATTCCCGACCCGGCCGCAAACTCTTCGGCAGGAAATCAGTGCCAGTCATTGGGGCTACCGGCGCTGCCTTCCGGATGGGCGTATCATTGCGCGGGACCCTCCTATTATGAGAACACTGACGGCACGGGCTGGATACCGGCTAATTTAACCGGTTCATCATTCGGAACGTTGCCCGCTGACCCATCAAATTCCGGAGCATCGGGACTCTACTATACATACACAACCGATGGAGCGACCAATTTTGAATTTACTGCGGGCGTGGAGTCAAAAAAATACAGCGAGGGCGGATCGGACGATAAGGTCGCAAGCGACGCCGGAAAATATGCCGACCTCTACGAAATCGGCCCGAGTCTCGCATTGACGCCAATTGATTACGCCGGCGGCGCGGGATACACCGGAATCCCGACCCCTCCAAGCTATAATTTCAGCGGCTTTGAGCCCCCGATACAAAACGACGGCAGCGGCGTCTATCACCTGGGGAGAACCCTGCCGGTCAAGTTCTCGCTTACCGATACGAACGGAAATCCGGTTACCTCGGCGGTAACGCAGCTTGTCGTAACCAAGATCCAAGACGGGATTGTCGGCACTACGCCGGTAACGCTCGCCACATCAACGAATGACACCGGCAATCTGTTCCGTGTTTCGGGAACCAAGTATATCTATAATCTTGATACAGGACAGTTCACCGCCGGAACGTGGCAAATCAAAGCAGCCATTGATAACGGCAGCAACCACACGGTTCAAGTTTCGTTTAACTCACACGATTAAGCGTGAATTTTATGCGTCGGTTTCCTGAGCTCGGGCAAAAAGATTTTCGGGTTTTCAAGAAACTGTGGACACCGGCGAAGGTTCAGAATTTTCTGGATAAGATTCCGGCGAATTTTGAGACGAAGGGAAAAACCTGCCGGTCGCCGCTTGAAGTTTTGAAGCACAACGAGGCTCATTGTATGGAAGGCGCGATGCTTGCGGCGGCGGTGTTTTGGTATAACGGCGAGCAGCCACTGCTTTTGGATTTGCGGACGACAATGAAAGACGATGACCACGTGGTCACGCTTTTTAAATATAAAAATCGCTGGGGCGCTACGAGCAAAACAAATCATGCCGTCCTGCGGTACAGAGACCCCATCTTTAAAACGGTCCGCGAACTCGCACTCTCTTACTTTAACGAATATTTTTTGGACTCGGGCGAGAAAACTCTCCGCGAATTTTCCGCGCCGTTCAGTTTGCTTCGCTACAACAACGAGTGGCTAACCTCACAAAAAAGTTTGCGCTATATCGCAAATGACCTGGACCTCTCACAGCATTTTAAGCTTTTCCCGTCGGCCACGGCACGCAATTTGCGCCCCGCAGATACGGTAGAAATAAAAGCTGGCAAGCTCACGCAGTGGAAGAAAAGATAGCAGTGGTTATTTATGACTTTGAAACCAAAGCGATGGATTTGTCTCCAACGAACGGTCGTCCAGGGCAAAAGTAAAAAATAAAACACCTGCTGTCACGTGAATTTCCAAGTCGTCAAAGTTTAAGGGTTTAAACACCTTTTTGCATTCGAATTTAAAAATCTCTCTTTTGTCCTTTTTTATAGACAAGGGGGTATCTTGAATGATTTCGTATAACCCTGTCCTAAAACTTTGCCAATTGAAGTTCTCGTTGTAGCAAAATAAGTCAAAAATTTTTTTAAGCTCCCCCCCAAGTTTCGGGAACGAGTATTGAATGAAGGCCTCCTTAATTTTTTCGGTGATTAAATCATCCCACTTCAGTTGTTCTTTTGTGCCCTCGACATACTCTCGTGCCATTATCAAGACAGAAACCTTGTTAAAGATTTTTCCTGCATCATTTGTGAGCTCGGAATGGCATGCCCAATTCCTATAAAATCTAAGGACATCAAAATCATTCCCCACCTTATTTAATTCGAGAAACTTTCGCGTTTCAACTAATAGATAAACTATATCCGATTCTGAGTAGGTTTCTTGACGTAAAACATTTTTAATTTTTTCTTTGATATCAATTTCCATTTGCTTTGTCCCTCGGTCTTACTCGTAACGCAATGCCTCCGCCGGTTCCATTTTCGCCGCCTGGCGCGCGGGAAGAAGGCCGGCAAAGATTCCGGTCATGAAGGTTACGAAAAGAATGACCGCGAAGCCGTAAAAGTCCAAGGAAGCAAAGGAAAAGAGACCCTGGGTGCCAAGCTTACCGGCGCCAAGCCCGATAAGGAAGGATATTAAAATCCCGCCGAGGATTCCCATAAGTCCGCCGGTCAGGCCGATTATCCCCGACTCCATCAAAAACAGGGAGAGCACATTTTCACTTGATGCCCCGATTGCCTTCATTATCCCGATTTGCTTCGTCCGCTCCAAGACAGATGTGTACATCGTATTCATTATGCCGACTGCTCCGACGACGAGCGAGATTAAGGCGATGACGATAAGGAAGAGTTCCACGAGCGATATTACGCTCCCGATAAGCTGGCTGGTTTTAGCGGGGGTAAGAACCGAGAAATCCCGCACCGTCTGCTGTTTGCCAAGCTCAAATTGTATCTGGCGCGCCAAAAGATCCAGATTCACACCCGGGTTGGCCTTCACTATTGCCGTAACCGCGATCCGGTCGCTCCCAGAAATCAGCCAGAAATTGTTGATGGAAATATAGAAGGAGTTGTCGTCCTGCTGAACCCCGATCGGGGATAAGATGCCCGCCACGCGCATCCGTTTTGAACCGACGGTAATTTCATCCCCCGCCCTGACAGGAGTTTTAAAAAGTTTATTGGCGGATAAATCGCCGATTACGATTTCGTTCGCATCTTCGCTCAACGGCCAGGCGCCGGATGCGAGCTTTATGCCCTGAGATTCTTCAAAAATCGGCCGCATGCCCGACCACGGAGCGCCGTGTACCATTACGCTTTGTTTTTCGCCTTTAAATTCAACGTTCAGGAGCGACACATCGGCCGGCATAACATATTTCACGCCCGAAATTTTCTCCAAGGCGAAAAGGTCGTCCACTTTAAATTTTTGTCCGCCCACAATGCTCGCCACGGGATTCGTTTCCTTGCCCGGGAATATATAGATGAGGTCCGAACCAAAACTCTGAAGAAGGCCGGAGATAGCGCGCTCCAAGCCGGAACTAAGGGAGAAGATAATAACGACAAGCATTATGCCGATAACGATTCCCAAAATCGTAAGCCAGCTCCGAAGCGAGCGATAGCGGATGCTTTTTAGGGTCAAAAGAAGAAAGCTTTTAAACATTGAATTCCGTATATGTGCGTTTGTGGATATGGTGGTCGCGGAGCATCTCGCCATCCCGGACGGTTACAATCTCATCCGCTTTTTCCGCGATATCCGCGTCGTGAGTCACGATAACAAGCGTTTTTTTCTCGTCGCGATTTAGACTGATAAGCATTTCCAATATCTTATTGCCGGTTTTGGAATCCAGGTTTCCCGTCGGCTCGTCGCCCAAGATTACTTCGGGGTTATTCGCGAGAGCGCGCAAAATAGCGGTGCGTTGCTGTTCTCCGCCGGAGAGCTGGGTCGGCCGATGCGCCACGCGGTCTTTCAAGCCAATTTCTTCAAATTTTTTTAGCATCTTCACGCCATCTGTGTCTCCTTTCGCGAAGATGAGCGGGAGGGTGGCGTTCTCCAGAGCCGAGAGCCAGGGAATCAGGTTGTACTGCTGGAACACAAAACCGAAAGCCGCGGAACGAAGTACCGCGCGGTCAATGTCCGCAGCGTCGGAGACATCTTTCCCGCGGAAAAATACCTTTCCGCTCGTCGGCCGATCCAAGAGACCAATCATATTCAAAAGCGTGCTTTTACCCGAACCGCTCGCGCCGATGATGGTGGTAAAATCTCCTTCCCAGATGCGCAGGTTCACGCCCTTCAGCACCTCTGTTTTCGTATCGCCCATGTCAAAAACTTTCCAGACGTTTTCCAAACGAATCAAAGGTTCGCCCAAAAACCTGTCCGGGGTTTGTTTAAAGCGATGTTCGCAGCCGTCACCGCAGAAGGTATGGGACTTGCCGGCGTGCGTAACGTGTTTGAGGTCGGAAAGACCATAAATATCCATCCCGCAAACCGGGTCAAACAGTTGTTCTTTGTTCTCCATGAGAATTTTAACCGGATATAACGAGCGTCTCGCCGCCCTGAAGCCCCGAAAGGACCTCAATGTTCTGCCCGTCGGAGATGCCCGTCGTAATCTTTGTTTTAAGCGGCTTGCCGCCTACTTGAATGTCCACAAAGCTTTCGCCGCCGGACTTATACATAGCTATTTCCGGGATAACAACCGCGTTTTTATGGAGCTCGGCGAAAATCATTAAGTCCGAGCTCATTCCCGACCGGACTTCAACTCCGCTCGCACCCCCGTCGCTAAAGAAAATATTTATCCGATAATATTTGTCGGTATCTTTTAAAACCGGCTGCGGCTCAACCGAAACAACCTTGCCCTTGAAAGTCTCCCCCGGAAAAGCGTCCAAGCTTATTCCCACATCGTTCCCGACCGAACCGGCAGTAATTTTCCCTATATCCAACTCCGAAATGTCGGACTGTATCTTATAGCCGACCGCCGAAAGAGAAATCGCGTTTATACCCGGCTGGGCGGATTCCCGCAGTTCCAACGAAACTTTCGTGATACGCGAGGAAATAGGCGCGTAGAGCGTTGATTTAGTAATCTTGTCTTTCGCGATTCCGATATCGGCGTTTTCGCCTTCCACCGCGGCATTTTTCAAATCCAAAGTTTTTTGCGCCAGATCCATGTTGGTTTTGGCGGACGAAAGCTCTCCGTCGGCGGCCGTCAGATTGGTGACAGCGGTGCTTATACTCGTTCGGGCCGTGGAAATGGTGCTTACGTACGAAGAGAGAGCGCTCGTGTCATTTGCAATAATCGCCAAATTTTGCAGGTATGTGGTGACCCGGCTGAGTGCTTCATGCGCCAAAGCATCCGCCACAGAGAGATCTCCGGCAGATGACGCGTTTGCCGCATCGAGTGCGGCTTTAAATTTAACCAGAGTCTCTTCCAATCCCTGGCGCTCGAACTCAACGGTGTTTTTGAGGGCAATGTCGTTCGCGCTAACTTGATAATTAAACTGCGCGGTAGTCCGTGGATTGGTGAAGAGCGGGTCTGTTTTGCCGCGAACTGCGTCATCGGCCCGCAAATAACCGTCGTTCAGCGTGCTCAAAAGCGACGCATTATCGGCATTAACCGTCGCCTGTGCATTCGCGAGCGAAGCCTGTGCCACCGCCACGTCTTTTGCCGCGGCATGCGAAAGCAATTTGTTTAAATCCAACTCGAGCTGCGTCGTGTCGAGCTTCATTAAAGATGTTCCCGCGGGAACGATATCGCCTTCTTTCACGTAGACGCCTAAAACCGTGCCGGAAACCGGAAATTGTAAATCGAAATCTTTTTGCGAAACCACTTCACCCCTGGCTTTTACAGTTTCCTGAATATCTTTACGTTCGGCCGAAAAAATCAAATTGCTCGTTGCGGGCGCTTTAATATATTTTTCGTATACCCAAAACCCGGTCAGTATCGCGCCGGCGGAAACCGCAATAATCAGATAGGTGGAAATTTTTTTCATTTTTGTGCGGAACAGTTGTCTCAATTATACAACTGTTTATAAGCTGACGCACGCAAAACCAAGCCGGTTTTATTTTATATAAGTTTTCCACCGTTTTTATTCCCAAGAAAACTCCCTCCCAAAATGCCCCCACGCTGAAGTTTCTGCCCACCGCACCTTCGCGAGCTCCAGATGTTCGCGTATTCCTTTTGGCGAGAGATCGTAACCCTCAATCGGAATTGCTTTCCCGTCTAGCTCCGCGACTGCCATAACCGGCTCCTTTTTGCCGATAGCATAGGCGAGTTTCACGCGAACATTCTGCGCGCCAAATTTTTTAAGATAGTCCACTGCGATTTTACGCGCCATATAAGCACCGCTCCGATCCACTTTTGTGCAATCTTTCCCCGAAAACGACCCGCCGCCGATGCCTATCTCCGGCCCGTAGTTATCAATCACGATTTTCCTGCCCGAAAGCCCCGAGTCCGCATCAAACCAGCCGAGCGTCCACTCCCCGGCCGGGTTTACGAGATACTCCTCCGCATTTATCAGTTTCCGCACAAGCGTTTCGAGCTCGGCCGTTTTTGAATTCTGAAAACTCGACACAACAGTGAGTACTTTGCCGTCTTCAACTGTTACCTGCGTTTTGCCGTCGTAAGGATAAGGCTTGTAAATTTCTTTGCATAAGTTCCGCGCGAGTTCGTATTCCAGCGGCATAAAATTTTCTGTCTCACTCGTGGCGTAGCCAATCATAATCCCCTGATCGCCCGCGCCACCCGTATCCACCCCTTGAGAGATGAACGGGCTCTGTTGTGTCAGATAAACATTCACACCAAAATTCTCGCCGACAATCGCTTTGATAATTTTTGGAATATCAACATTCGTTTTACTGGTCACCTCGCCCGACACCGAAATCTGGCCATGCCCGCCCATCACCTCAATCGCGCACCTGCTCGCTTGGTCACCCGAAAGGAACGCGTCTAAAAGCGAATCGGCGATAAAATCGCACATTTTGTCCGGATGCTTCGGAGAAACGAACTCGCATGTTTTGATTTTGCTCATCGTTTTAATTAATTGATAAATAAAAATCTCCGCACTCGGAGAAAAATATTTCGACCATCATCTCCCCCTTGCGGGTTGGAATTGGCACCGTATCGTTTCCGATGGTTGCCGGCGGTTCATAGGGCCAAGTCCCTCCCCGCGCTCTTTATGACTAACTATTTAATTGTAAATATATAATAGCGAGAATCGCGGACCGGCGCAACAACTTGTTGCGCAGAATGCTTTTTGATAAGCTAAACCCAGCATTTTAGAAAGGAATCTGGAAATGGCGAAACCGAGCATCGCCTCAGCGCTCAAGCTGCGCAAGCAATCGCATAAATTGATGGCTGAAGCATTCTCCGTGGAAAATGAATTAGAAAAATTTCGCAAAAAACTGATTGCTGTCTGTGTGCATAACCAGATCGTGGAATTTGACGGATATGAAGGGTCGCCTGCGATGGACTACTCTGACGAATATGACGCCAAACGGATTTGCCTGATCTGCGGAGATCAGGAATACGGCAAATGCCACCGGGCGAAGTGGATCTTTGTTCGGCTCACCGCAACGCCGATACGCAGGTTCTCCGACCACCCTCCCTGGGAAAATAAAATCTGGCGGAATGTACTCGGGACGCCACTCGATGAGCTTCTGGCACTCGTAAATAAAACCGGATACCCATATCGGGGCTAAAAGCTTCCTAACCTAAAAGCCGCTCATCGCGGCTTTTTTTATGGCTAAACTTTTAACCTGAAAAAACTTCTCTTCCCGATTTTTAAAACGTCACCGCTCGACAAATGTTGAGTTTGATGTGGGTCGGTGATTTTTTCTCCGTTTAACTCCACTCCACCCTGCTCAATGAGCCGCCGCGCCTCGCTGCGGCTCGCAGCTACCCGGCTTTCCAAAACCAAATCCATCGTCTCGAGCGATGTGTCCGATAATTTAAGCTCTGGAATGTCCGCCGGAATTTCTTTTTTGGAGAATAGCGATTCAAACTTCTCCCGCGCCTTCCGCGCCCCATCTTCGCCGTGATAAAGCTTTACGATCTCGGACGCCAGCCGCACTTTTTGGTCGCGCGGAGAAGGCAGATGCCCTACGCGGCCGATCTCGTCCTCAATTAAGTCCGTACAAAGCAAGAAATAGCGGGGCATCAAGCCGTCCGGCAAAGACATAACTTTACCGAACATGCTATCGGCGCTTTCCGTAATGCCAATGTAGTTGCCATAGCTCTTGGACATTTTTTTTACGCCATCCAAGCCTTCAAGAATAGGCGTCATCAGAACATCCTGTTCCGGCATGCCGAAGTGGCGCTGAATTTTACGTCCCATCAAAAGATTGAATTTCTGGTCGGTGCCGCCAAGCTCGACGTCTGCGCGGACCTCCACCGAATCGTAACCCTGAAACAGCGGGTAGAGCGCCTCAAGCAAACTCACATCATTGCCCTCCTCGAGCCGCTTCGCAAAATCCGCGCGGTGCAAAACCTGCTGCATTGAGGCGGCCGCGGCAAGCTCGAGTATTTTCTCGAGTCCGCCTTTCTTGAACCATTTGCCGTTATAAACGACCTCACATTTTCTGACATTCAAAATTCCGGCGGCCTGAATCAGATATCCTTTCGAATTTACTTTGATTTCTTTTTCGGTCAGCGGTTTCCTTGTCTCCGAGCGGCCCGACGGATCGCCGATGCGCGCGGTAAAGTCGCCGATAACCAAAACTATCTGGTGGCCCAGATCCTGGAACTCTTTTAACTTCCGCAGAACAACTGCGTGGCCCAAATGCAAATCCGGCGCAGTCGGATCAATGCCCAGTTTAACCCTCAGCTGCCGGCCGCTTCTTAGCGCGACCGCTAAGTGTGCCCGCTCGATTGCTTCTTCGATGCTGCGCGAAAGAAGATGCTCAATTTTTGATT
>JBGQLC010000009.1:0-10334 GCA_041499885.1 Minisyncoccia bacterium | reverse complement strand
GAGACCATTTTCAGCTGCCATTTGTCCCACGCGACAGAGATCACAATTTTATGATGTACCCGATAGTTCTTAAAAAAGAAGATAAGCGGAGGTTAGTAAATTTTTTGGAGGAGAGAAATATCGAGACACGAGATATGGTGCCATTAATCAACCAGCCGATTTATAAAAAAATGTTCGGCGCGATAGAGAAAAAGTATCCGGTCGCTCGCTGGATTAACAAAAATGGTTTTTATATCGGGTGTCATCCATATCTGAAAAATCAGGAAATAAAATATGTGGTCGATACGATTCACGAGTTTTTCAAATAAATGATCGACCTTACAAAGAAAAAAATACTTTTGACAGGCGGCGGGGGTTTTTTGGGAGGATTTGCTCTGGCAAAACTTCTTGAGCGTGGCGTACCGAAAGAAAATATCATTATCCCCAGTTCCGCAACTGATGATTTGCGGAAATGCGAAGTTTGCAATCGGATAGTTGCGGGCCAAAATATTATTATCCATCTGGCGGCGAATACCGGCGGAATCCAATACAACCAGGAACATCCTGCCGAGCTTTTTTTTGACAACGCCGTAATGGGCGCAAATTTAATTGATGCCGCATATCGCGCCGGCGCCGAGAAATTTGTTATGTGGGGCAGCGTGTGCGCTTACCCAAAGAACACCCCCGTGCCGTTCATGGAAAGCGAAATTTGGAACGGTTATCCGGAAGACACTAACGCGCCGTACGGTCTCGCCAAACGGATGATGCTCGTTGCCTGTCAGGCTTATCGCAAACAATACGGCTTTAACGCGATTTATCTTCTTCCCTTAAATATGTATGGACCCGGTAATACGTTTAATCCAAAAAAATCGCATGTCATTCCGGCTTTGATAAGGCGCATAGACGAAGCGAAGCAAAGCGGTGCCGGATTTATTGAAGTTTGGGGAACCGGCAAGGCGACAAGGGAATTTTTCTATGTTGAGGATGCGGCGGAATCAGTGGTGTTGGCGACAGAAAAATACGACAATCAAGAGCCCGTCAACCTAGGGCCCGGCCAGGAGGTTTCCATAAAGGAACTGGTGGAGACAATTTGTCGTATAATGGATTTTAAAGGAGAAATTCGCTGGGATTCTTCTAAGCCGGATGGTCAACCAAGACGATCGCTTGATGTCAGCCTGGCCAAAAAAGAGTTTGGATTCCAGGCAAAAACATCACTCGAAGATGGCCTTCGCAGGACCATCGCGTGGTATGAACAAAACAAAGCCTCACTGGTATAAAAATGGCGGTAGATTATAAAAAAGAACTTCAGCAGATTAGATGGGATGTTTTAGAAATGGTGCATCGCGCCAAGGAGGGGCATATTCCCAGTGCCTTTTCTGTTTTAGAGATCCTTTATGCGATATATAAAAACAAAAAAGAAGAAGATGCATTTTTTTTAAGCAAAGGACACGCCAGTGCCGGACTATACGCGGCTCTCGCCCATTTTGGTGTTATAAAGAAAGAAGAGCTCAAAACTTTTTGCGATTACGATTCTTTTTTGGGCGGCCATCCCCATAAAAAAGCAGGATATTTTATGAACTCTTCGGGCTCTTTAGGACATGGATTCCCCGTAGCCGCGGGCTACGCGCTTTCAAAAAAAATAAAGAAGGAGCCGGGAAAAGTTTTTTGCGTTGTAGGCGACGGAGAATGTAACGAGGGGAGTATTTGGGAAACAGCGATGTACGCCGAGCAGCTTGGTTTGGAAAATCTTGTTTGTATCGTTGACAACAACAACTCACAGGTGCGGGCAATGGTCTCAACGAATTTAGCCGGAAAATTCGGAGCCTTTGGTTGGGATGTACGCGAAGCGGACGGGCACAACGTTCCGGAACTTGAAAAAGCGCTTTTTGACCAGGACAAAGATGCTTCTAAAAAACCGCTTTGTATCGTGGCCCGAACGGTAAAAGGCAAGGGTGTAAAAGCGATGGAAGAAGATACCTTTTCATGGCATCATCGCGCGCCCACAGACGAAGAGCTTGAAAAATTTAAAGTGGAAATCTTTCAATGAGAAAACAATTCGCTAAAACTATAAATGAACTGGGAGGGGAAGATAACCGGCTTGTGGTTTTGCTCGGCGACATCAGCCATTTTTTGCTGAGAGATTTTCAGGCGAAATATCCAAATAGGTTTTACAACATGGGCATAGCCGAGCAGGCGATGCTAAGCGTTTCTTCGGGGCTGGCGATGAGTGGCCTGATTCCTATGGTGCACAGCATCGCCCCCTTTGTTACTGAGAGATGTTTTGAGCAGATAAAAGACGACCTTTGCTACCAAAATCTAGGGGTAAATATAGTGAGTGTCGGAAGCGCTTTCGATTACGCATCGCTCGGATGCACGCATCACTGCTACGATGACATCGCGATTCTGCGCACCTTGCCGAATATGCAGATAATTTACCCGTCCGCTCCGCATGAATTCGATGCGTTGTTCCGCGAAACATACGCGAATGGCAAACCGAAATATTTTCGTCTGCCGGCTAAAACACACACTCTCCCGACAAAGCCGAAATTTGGGGAAGTGGAAAGGCTTTATAGCGGTGAAGACGCGACGATTATCGCCGTGGGCCCGCAAATCCAAAACGCTTATGACGCAGCCGCCGAACTGAGCAAGGAGGGAGTTTCTTGCGACGTCTTGCATCTAACCACGATAAAACCTATTTCTGCGGCCTCCCAAAAAATCATTGCTGATAGTATCGGTAAAAGCGGTCGGCTGGTAACGATTGAAGAGCATACGATTTTAGGAGGCGTTGCAGATGAAGTCGCGTATATCGCTAAAGATATAGAATTTAGGCATCGTCGGCTGGGTATCGAAGATAAATTTCTTACAAATTATGGAACATACGAAGAACACTGCATCGCAAATGGTCTTACAAAAGAAGGCGTAATTAAAGCCGTCCATGAGCTCAAGTGAACAAATTATAAAAGATGACGTTGCCGCGGTGGCGGCTGGTATAGATACCGGTTCTCTTTCCGGCGCAAAAATTCTTATATTAGGCGCGAACGGCCTTGTCGGCTCTTATATCGCCCACTTTTTCGCTTATTTGAATGAAGAGCGCGGTGCCGGTATTGAGATGGATTTTGTGACAAAAAACGATGTTACTAAGACATCCCGAATTTACGATCTGGTGAGGAAACCGGGTGTGAACGTCATCAGACAAGACGTGGCAGAGTATTGCACTTATCCTAAAACATATGACTTCATCGTCCACGCCGCGGGCTATTCGGCGCCGTCGGCTTTTCTCGCTGACCCGATCAAAACAATAGACGTCAATTATATCGGGATGAAGAGTGTGCTCGAGAGCTGTTTAAAGAACGGTTCACATCCGCGAATTTTATATGTGTCGAGCAGCGAGATATATGGGTCGCCGACTATTTTCCCAACGCCGGAAACTTATTTCGGCTGGTGTTCCGTAACCAATAATCGTGCGTGCTACATAGAATCGAAGCGTCTCACCGAAGTTCTTGCCCTCAATTTCAATCAGATTCATGGTACGCAAGTAAAACTTGCTCGTTTGGCTTTGGCGTATGGGCCAGGCATGGGTTTTGACGATAAGCGGGTTGTCGGCCAGTTTATGGCTAAGGCCTACAAAAATAAGGCCATCGATATGGTGGATGACGGCAGGGACCTGCGTTGTTTCTGCTACCTCTCCGATGCTTTGTGGCAGCTCATCTATCTTTTGATTTTCGCGAAGGATACGATCTATAACGTTGGCTCGGCCGAAGAAGAAGTGAGCATCAAAGATGTGGCCATGGCGATCGGCGAAATCATGAAGGCAGACGTAAAGATTGGTCCTGGGAAAACCGATGCGGTGAAAGGAGCTCCGTCTCGTGTATGTCTGGACTTAAAAAAGATCGAAGCCGAATCCGGATTTAAGCCGACCGTGCGTATCCAGGAAGGGCTTGCGCGGACTATCGATTGGAATTTGGCGAGGATAAAAGAAGGTTTGCTTATAATATAGAAATCCCATGAAAATTCTCTTTCTCGCCAGCGATCTAAGCAGGATCGGTGGTATTCAGAAATATAATCAAAAGTTTTTAGAGGTGTTGTCGGAAGGCCAAGTCGTGAAGGTCGTACAGCTCAAAGCATCATCCGTATTTTCAAAATTAAAATTCACCTTTAAAATTATTTTTAATGCCCTTTTTTGGGGTCCGGACATAATTTTTTCAGGGCATATTAACTTTTCCCCTGTTTGTTATTTTATAAGAATATTTTTCGGGAAAAGATATGTTGTGACCACTCACGGCATTGAAGTTTGGGATCTGAAAAGCGCTATAAAAAAAGTGGCTCTTAAAAAAGCGAGGTTGGTGATTACGATATCGGATTACACCAAAAAGGA
The DNA here is from genome assembly GCA_041499885.1 of Minisyncoccia bacterium. GTDB lineage: Bacteria > Patescibacteriota > Minisyncoccia > UBA6257 > 2-01-FULL-56-20 > JBGQLC01. The sequence continues at coordinate 5,980 of JBGQLC010000009.1, read as the reverse complement.
ACTAATTCGACAGATGCCCGAAGTCGCTAACCGCATTTTTATTTTACCCAACTCGATTGACGGCATAGAGTTTTCGATTAAAGAAAGATCAGATAGTTTGTTTGCAAGACACCATATTTCCAAAAACGATAAAATTTTGTTGACAGTTGCGCGTCTTTCGACAAGCGAAAAATACAAAGGATACGATAAGGTTATTCGCGCATTGCCGGAGATTTTAAATGAAGTTCCCGGTGTCCACTACGTATTAGTGGGGGGCGGCGACGACGAAGAACGAATCAGGATGCTAATCAAAGAGTTGTCGCTAGAGGATAAGGTTACGCTGGCCGGGCGCGTTTCCGGAAAAGAGTTGGTAGATTATTACAATCTTTGTGATGTATTTGTGATGCCGTCCAAAGGGGAGGGTTTCGGTATAGTTTTTCTTGAAGCGCTCGCTTGCGGGAAACCGGTCATTGCCGGGAATATTGATGCATCACGCGAGCCGCTTTTGAATGGCGAATTGGGATTACTTATAGATCCCGATGACGAGAGACGAATAAGTCAGGCGATAATCAGTGTGCTTGAGAGAAAAGTTAAGCCGAGTTTGCTGGACAGAAACTTTTTGAGAAGGAGAGTTTTGGAGGTTTATGGCTTTGATAAATTGAGAGAACGCGTTAAAATGCTACTTAATGAGCTACAAAGATAAGATTTATTCCAAGTACGTTTCCGCCCATATTTCTTACGTTCATAGTGAGTCGAAGCTTGAAGAGATAACGAACCAATTTAAGATATGGGGCGCTTATTTTGGTGATTTTTTGCCCCAAGACAAATCTTCCAAAATTTTAGAAATTGGCTGCGGAAATGGCGGATTTGTCCTTTGGCTTGAGCGACTGGGTTTTAAAAATGCCGCCGGCGTTGATGTTAGCGAGGAGCAGGTAAAAGAAGCGGAGCGCCTCGGGATAAAAAATGTTTCGCACGGCGACCTTCGGAATTTTCTTAAAAACAAAAAAGGGGAATACGCGGCTATTTTTGCGCGAGACCTAATCGAGCATTTTGACAAGGAAAGTGTTTTGGAAATTTTTGAGATGGCGCATCAGGCCTTGACTCCCGGAGGCGTTTTTGTGATTCAGACACCGAACGGAGAAAGTCCGATGAGTGGCCGTTTTCGTTATTGGGATTTCACGCACGAGACAAGTTTTACATCCAGCAGCTTCGGCCAGGTCGCGAGGACCGTCGGCTTTCAAAAAATAAGTGTCCGTCCGATGGGGCCCGTGATTCACGGCTTAAAATCCTGTATCCGGTTCTTTTTGTGGAAGTGCATTGAGGCGATGCTGCGGTTTTATTTGTTGGTGGAGACTGGAAGTGGGGCTGGTATTTTTACTCAGAATTTAATAGGCGCGGCCTTCAAATAGCCCAATAAGCCGATGAAAATACAGCCCGTATCAGTGAACGCCGTTACTCGCGGCCCAAAACATCATTTTTTCGGATTCCACGATCTGTGCCCGTGGGACGCCTCCGGCAGGTATATGCTGGCGATGGAGACGGATTTTATCGACCGGCCGCCAGGAGCAGATGATAAAGCGAGGATTTGTGTTATAGACACGAGCGATAGCAATAAATTAAGCGTTGTTGCCGAAACTGCCGCCTGGAATTTTCACCAAGGGGCGCGGCTCCAATGGCTGCCGAACGATCCAGAGAATATTATTTATAACGATCGTAATGAGGATGGAAAGCTCATCTCGGTTGTTTTTAATGTAAGGGCCAAGGAGAAAGTTAGAGAACTGGAATATCCTATTTATGCGATAAGCCCGAATGGGGATTTTGGATTGGGATTAGATTTTGAGCGACTGGGCCAATATGGAGGTTATGGATATGCGCTTGTTGGAGGCAAGGGCTTGCCAATTCCCCGCGGATCCGATGATCCTTTTTATGTCGAAAAAAGTACTGGCATCGTCAGGGTGGAGTTGAACACTGGGAAGGCAGAAATAATATTATCAACGTACGAGGCAGCTATTTTTAAGAATTCCCGGCGCGAAAACGAACATCATACGCTGACCCATTTCGCTTTTAACCCCAGTGGCTCACGGATCTGTTTCATCGATAAATTTAGATTGCCGGACGGAGGTTTTCTAAACAGATTTATTACGGCGAATCCGGATGGCACTGATTTATATTGCGTGCCCGTGCACGCTTCCCATTTTGATTGGCGAAACGATACGGAAATTTTATGCTACGGCAAATTCAGCCCTAAGATGACGGCGCTAAGAAAAGCTGGGATTTTTAAGAACCCCTTGCTTTCGCCGCTTCTCAATGTGGCAAGAAAACTGCGAGGATCCTTCAAACAAAAAATTGCCGGTCAGGGGTATCTTTTATTAACAGACAGAAGCCAGAAGGTGGGGCGTATCGCGACAGGTGTTATGACCGAAGACGGCCACCCGCAGTTTTCTCCCGACCGGAAATGGGTAATTACTGATACCTATCCGGACAAAAATCATAAAAGAACGCTAATCCTTTTTGACTGGGAAAATCAAAAAAGAATTGACTTAGGAAAATTTAAATCGTTACCCGAAGGACTGGCCACGGATTGGGACCTGAGCGAAATGAGAACCGATCTTCATCCGAGATGGGATAGGGCCGGTGAATCGGTTTGTTTTGATTCTGTTCACGAGGGCAGCAAACAGATGTATGTTGTTGATTTAAGCAAAATAGTTAACAATCAAATAAATGAGCCATAATCGAGTGAATTTTAAAAGCATAGTCGTTGTTGGCCCACAGCATCCCGATACTCTGCCGAAGAGTGTGTTCGAGGCGTTAAAAGATATGAGCTATAACGTGAATGCGGTTGACGAGAGAGAGATGCTCGGCATCTCGCATCGTAAGGATATAGGCTCAAGGGGCAGGCTGGGATTTTTTACCAAGTTAAAATCCTTTGTAATTAATAACCTAATCCGGCTATCCCCAAAATTTGAGGCGCGTGTTTATAACCGTCTCGCCCGTATCGTCGAGTCCTATGAGCCGGACCTTATTATCACTCACAGCGCCTGGATTCCGCCGCAAGCGATAGCTAGGTTGAAAAAAAACACCAAAGCCAAAATCGTGTCTTGGTTCCCAGACCATCCGGGGAATTTTGGAAGACAATATCTTCTGGCCGCACCATACGACTTTTTGTTTTTTAAGGACAAGTGGCTTGTGGACCTCGCCCGGAGAGTCAAGCGGAATGCGTATTATCTGCCTGAGGCTTGTATGCCCAAGTGGCATAAGCGCGTCGAGCTTTCAGAAGATGAAAAAGAAAAATATGGCTGTGACGTAACAACGGCTGGCAACATGTACTATTATCGCGTGATTATATTCGAGGAACTGATGAAATATTTTAAGGTGAAGCTGTGGGGTGCAGGAATACCTAGATGGATCGATTCACCCATAAAAAATGTTTACCAAGGTGGGGTTGTGGCTGAGCTGGAAAAATCTAAGGCCTTCAATGCGGCGAAAGTTGTGGTAAATACTTTTCAAGGAGAAGTTTTTGGAGTTAACCAAAGATTTTTTGAAATAGCCGGTTGCGGAGGTTTTCAGATTTGCGAAGAAAGGGAAGAGGTTGGGGATTTCTTCAAAATCGGAGAAGAAATAGTAACGTTTTCGGATATTGACGATTTGAAGAATAAAATCAGCTATTATTTGGTTCACGAAGAAGAGCGGAAGAAAATTTCCGATGCCGCTTACGCGAGGGCGCAAAAGGAACACACTTTCCAAAAAAGACTGGAGAAAATGTTCCAAGTAATTTCCGGTTAATACGCAAAACATGTCCCATCCTCTTGTCGCAAAAGCGGTGTCGGCTTTATTTGATGAGCTCAACAAGCGGGGTATTCGGTACGCTATCTTGCGCAAGGCAGAACTGATACCCGATGACATCGGGAACGATATCGACATTTTGATAGAGGATAAGGAAAAACCGCGCGTATCGGAGGCGATTCGGGATTGCGCGCAAAAGTTCGGCTTTGAAACTTATAAGCGGAAAGATGTCGGCGGGCTGTATGTCATTGTTTACAAATTTGTAGATGACCAGCTAATTTTTTTTAGATTGGATTTCGCGAACCCGGTAAAAGACCCGGGCAAGCTGCTTGAGGCGCGCGAACAAAACGAAAAGGGGATTTATTATCTGCCACCGGGCCTTTATGAGAAAGAAAAGAAAAGCGGCGCCAAAAATATCCTGACCTATCCATGGCGCCTTTTCTTTCCTCCTGGGAAATTTGTTGTGATTGTCGGGCCCGATGGCGTGGGCAAATCGACGGCGGCCGGATTGGTAAAGCAGGTTTTTGAGGCATTTCACATTCCTGTTTCGCATGCACACCTTGGGTTTCGCCCGCGCATTTTGCCTACCAGGAAAAGCTTGATGTCCTTGGGCAAAGAAAAGAATTCCGGTCCGGGGGAAAAATCTAAAACTCCGGGAATCATACGGTTTTTTTATCATGCGTTGGATTATTGTCTCGGCTATTTCCTGAAAATACGCCCGCTTCTTGTTAAGGGAAGGACCGTTTTGGGTGAAAGATATTATTACAACTATCTTGTGGATCCGAGATCTCAAAAAGAACTCGGATTTCCATTGTGGTTGCCGAAGCTTGTTTACAAACTTTTCATTCCGAAGCCGGATATGGTTATTTTACTATCCAACGACCCGCAAGTGATTCACCAGAGAAGGCAGGAGCATTCTGTTGAAGAAATCGATCGGCAGCTTTCAAAATATCGCGAGGTTGGGGTGCGGGCCAAACTATTTTTGGAGGTAAATACCGACAAATCTCCCGCCGGGGTAGCGATGGAAATGGCGAACCAGTTGGTGCCTAAAAAACACAAACTGGCGGTTGTCGCCTCTCATCCTATTCAGTATCAATCGCCGCTATGGAAAGAAATCGCAGCCCATCCGGACGTAGATCTTACGGTTTACTATTGCCTTGACTGGGGCATAAAAGAGAAAGGCCATTCAAGGTTTTTCGGGGTCAAATACAAATGGGATGTGCCGCTTTTGGAGGGGTACAAGTTTAAGTTCCTGAGAAATTATTCACCGAAACCGGGCCCCTTTTTGGGTGGATTTATAAACCCCGGCATTTTTTATAAGCTTTGGCGGAATAAATACGACGTGGCCATTGTTTTGGGTTGGATGGATGCAACATTCTGGTTCGCGTTTCTGGCCGCAAAAATAAAGGGGATTCCGGTCCTATTGAGAACAGTCAATTCTCTCTATTATGACCAACACATCAGGCGTCCTCGCACACTTCTTTTTTTGAAACGAATTTATCTCAGAACTCTTTTCCACAATTTTGTGTCGGGGTTTCTAGCTATCGGCGCGTGGAATAAAAATATGTATCTTCAATACGGAGTGCCGGCGGAGCATATATTTAATTTTCCATATGCAGTGAATAACAAATTCTTTTTTGAGGAGTCAGAAAGATCTAGGAATCGGCTGGGGGAAGCGAGGAAAGAATTGGGCATCGGCGACGAGGCAAAAGTTATAACTTTTGCGGCAAGATTCGTCCGAGAAAAGCACCCCGAGCACATCCTCCGGGCCTATGAAAAGATAAAAAATATTCCCAATGTTGTTCTTTTGATGGCCGGAGACGGGCCTATGCGGGCCTCTTTGGAAGATTACGCTAGAGAAAAAGAGTTAGGCGGAGTCCGATTTTTGGGGTTCAAGAATCAAAGAGAAATCATAAAAATATACGCGATATCCGATATATTTGTTAGAGCTGACGCGCCACACAAAGGCGATTGGGGTGCTACGGTTAACGAGGCAATGGCATGTGGTTTGCCGGTCGTTTGCACCGACTCCATCAGCTCGCAGGCCGACCTGGTCAGGCGAGGCGAGAACGGTTTTGTTTATCCGTTCGGAGACGTTGATGCTCTCGCGGAGTTTTGGAAAAAACTGATATCCGACCGTAAACTTTTGGAATCGATGAAAAATAAATCGGTTGATATAATCTCCGGTTGGGGATATAAACAAGATGTTGAGGGACTT
>JBGQLC010000008.1:0-10693 GCA_041499885.1 Minisyncoccia bacterium | reverse complement strand
CACGGAATAAATCCGCCGCACCCGCTGCAAAAACTCGTTGACGGTCAGGGATGTATTACCATGGACTCCGTGGAAGAGAAACGTTTGGCCACGCAACTGAATAAAAGCCTTATCCGGTTCGTGATCGAGGCGCTTGCCTACTTAAGAAACTGGAAGGCGCCGGTGGCACCACAAGGAGGACACGGTGGATTTTTTCAAATCTGAAGTGTTAATCGATCCAGTCGCACTGGCTGATATTCTGCTGGCGGTCGCACTGACCCCGGTTGAGGTCTCCGGACTGGGACGAGTTGAACGAAACGGTAGAACATACTCCATCGCGCCCGACATTGTTGTTTTCAGACAGACCTGTTCAATGGGCGGAACGCAATTTGACGAAACCGCGCATGCCAACTGGGTCCACGAAATGATGCGCTCCGGTAACGGAGAGCTCATCAACAAGCATCGCCTCTGGTGGCACAGCCATGTGTACCATGGCTCGGTATTCAGTTCGACTGATGATGCGCAGATGGAAAGATTGGCGGGCACACCCGACGAGTGGTGGCTTCGCTTAGTCGCCAACAAATACGGCAAATTTTCACTGTGCCTTGATAAATTCAAGCCGCATAGGCAGACAGAAGAAATCAAGAAAATCGGTTTTACCTCCCCCACCGGCAAAGAACATATGCGCGGGCTCATGCTCGAGCGTAAGGAAAGAATGCGGAGGGAGATTGCCGAGAAGGTTGTTGTCTTCGAACCGGATCAGATCGAACTCATCCTTTTGGAGATATTCAAATGAGGAAGATCGACATCGTCGGCGCGGGAAGTTTGGGAAGTTTTACCGCCCTGATTCTAGGGAAAATGGCTCCGACTTTCGGCTGGAAATTTACCTACCTCGACCACGACAAGGTCGTAGCGCACAATCTGATCAACCAGCTCTACCGCAAAAAGGACGTTGAACGCCTTAAGGTTGAGGCTCTCGCCGAAATTATGGCCGAGTTTGCCGGCATTAAAGCCGAAACTGACGCCGTAAGAGTCGGGCGAGATTCTGTGCTTCATCAGACGGTAATCACGCTGGTCGACACCATGTCAGCCCGCAAAGAAATCTTCGACGCCTCTGCCTTCAGCGCGGACATCGATCTCTATATCGAAGCCCGTTCCGGAGGAATCGGCGCCCAGGTTTATGCGCTTGATCCGAGGGATCCGGACCTTGTCCGCCGCTACCGCGAAACTCTTTTCGAGGATGAGGAAGGATTGCCGGCGCCATGCGCCGACCACGCTACCGTACCGACGCTGCTCATGGTTGCCTCGGCAATCGGCCGGATACTCGTGCGTCATGACCTGCAACGGGTCCCGCACGCCGAAATGCTTGTCGTTAACATCGACATGCAAAACTTGCCAAGCATGCGCAGCTCGCGATATATTGAGTAAAGCACTTTTCTTAAAAAGGAAAACTCATGGCTGAGAAGGAGAGGGAAAAGCAAGGCGACGCGGAAAAAGAAGATCTGATTCAGGTCGACGTAACAGTCGGCAACACCTACCGGAAGATCCTCGTCCCCCGCGGCTCCACTCTCGCCGACGTTATCGAGATCCTCAAAAAGGAAGGCCTGCTTTCGGGCATCGGCCAGTTCACCATCAGGCTGAACGATACTTTCGTCCGGCACAACGATGAAACACTGGAAACGAACCCCGTCATCACTGAAGACTCGACCCTTTCGTTCCTCGTGAAATTCACCGGCGGAAACTAAATATCCGTCGGCCAAACCCTTAACAAACGTTAAGGGTTTTATTTTATTTGAGCAGTTCCTCTAAAAGTTTGCGCAACGCTTCCGGTTCGGCGCGCCCTTTTAAGAGGGCCATCGTTTTGCCGATCAGAAATTGCATGCTGGCCGCTTTCCCTTTTTTAAAATCAGCTACCGCCTGCGGATTCGCCGTGAGCACCGCCTTCGCCGCATCCTCAAGCTCTGCGCCACCGGAGACTACGCTGATGCCTTCGTTTTTCATCACGTCCTCGGGGTCAAGTCCGGTCTCAAGCATGCGCACAAGCATATCCTTAGCCTGCCGGCTGGTGATTTTTTTCTCTTCAATAAGCGCGGCGAGATGCGCCAAGTGCTCTGGGTCAATCTTCAAGTCGTCCCAGCCTATCTCGGCTTCGCTCATAAGCCCGCGCAAGTCGCTGGTAAGGTAGTTATATAAAGTCTTAGCCGGCGCCTCGGGCAATATCGCGTGCAATTCGGAAACAGCTTCTTCAAAATAATCAGCGAGCCGGGGTTCCCCGACCAAAAACTCGGTTTGGGCCTCGTCCAGCGCGAACTCTGAACGCAATCGAACCCGCTTCTGCGCCGGCAATTCGGGCAAATGGCCTTTCAGGGAATCTAGGCCGAACTCATCCGTCGTAAACGGCGGCAAATCCGGCTCCGGGAAATACCGGTATTCATGCGCGTTCTCCTTGCTGCGCTGGGAAACAGTTGTCTGCTTCGCGTCATCCCATCCGCGCGTCTCCTGCACGATTTTCTCTCCTTTTTCTAATCGCTTGGACTGACGCTCGATTTCTTGCGCGATAGCGCTTTCCACCGCCTTAAATGAGTTGATGTTTTTGACCTCAACTTTTGTTCCCATTTCGTCATTGTCGGACATGCTGAGATTTACCTCCACGCGCATCTCCCCTTTTTCCATGTTCGCGTCGGAGACACCCAGATAACGCAAAAGCAATTGCAGCTCGCGGGCAAAAGTAAGCGCCTGCTCCGCGGTATGAATGTCCGGTTCGGTCACAAGTTCCATCAGCGGCACGCCCGCGCGGTTGAAATCGACTAAGCTCGAATTTTTGGCCGCGCCACTTGCCGCGTGAGAAAGCGTTCCGGTGTCTTCTTCGAGGTGTACCCGTATGATGCGCACGCCGCAAAGCTCCCCGCCGGAGACAAGCGGCATGTCGTATTGCGAAATTTGATAACCTTTCGGCAAGTCGGGATAGAAATAATTTTTTCGGTCGAATTTTGTAACCGGCGCGATATTTCCTCCGACTGCGAGCCCGACGCGGATAACCGCCTCAACCGCTTTTTTATTTATAACCGGAAGAGTTCCCGGATGCCCCAAACAAACCGGGCAGACGTTCACGTTGGGATGCCGCTCGTCAGGATTGTTGAGCGAATCGCAGAACATCTTCGTCCTGGTTTTAAGCTCGGCGTGTATTTCCAATCCAATTGTCGGCTTAAATGCCATGTCCAAATTGTAGCATCGCCTGCCGACTCTGAGGAGGGTTCGCCTCCGGGAGTTGCAACAATCCGCGGTTTTATCTACAGTGAACTAAATGATGGCGAGGAAGAAAATCTATACGCCTAAGGTCATCGCCGACCCGGTTTACGGCATCTACGACATGCGGCCCGTCTTGCCGATGGTTGAGACCAAAGAATTTCAAGCGCTGGCCGACAAGCGCCAGCTCGGCATGTCCTACCTTATCTTCCCCTCGGCCACGCACACCCGCATGGCGCACTCTTTTGGCGCCTATCACGCTACCCGCGACCTGACCGACCGCTGGGTAGATTTTGACCTGATCAATCAGGAAGAGGCGGACGCCCTGACCGGCTACGCCCTTTACCACGACATAGGGCACCCGGCATTCTCGCACGTGACCGAAGACCTCTGCCGAAAAGACAATGATGGCCTGGGCCTTGATATCGCCCACCGCTTGAAAGACAAAATCGAAGCTTGCGGCATCAATTACAAATTATTTGAGGACATCATGAGCCATAAGAATAAGCTCTACCTCGCGGTCCATGACAAAAACCTCGGCATGGAAAAGCTGGACTACTTGGAACGCGACGGCCTCTATACAATCTTGAGCCGCCCGGCCGGCATAGATTATTTAAGGAAGCACATTTATTTCATGAAAGGCGAGATCATGATCGACGAAAAAGTGGTTGATAACGCCATTGAGGTTCAGAACTTTTATCTCAAGATGTATAAGAACGTTTATTTAAGGAAGGCGTCGGTCATCGCCCAGCGGATGTTCCAAAAAATGGTCTATCACCTTATCCGCGAAGGAAAATTGACTCCCGACGACCTCCCGAACCTAACCGATTCTGAGCTTATCGGCATAATGCGCGTATCGGAAAGTCCCGTCGTCCGTTCACTCTATCAAAACCTTAAAGAACGCGAACTGTTCCGCGAAGCCATCGTCATCCGCCATGAAAAATTTATCCACGCCGAAAACGTCGCCGGTAAAGCGATTCAAAGTTTCGGGCTAAGCGAATCCGAAGTCGCGCGTCTAGCTGACTCGAAAAATTTTCAAAATAAAAACCAGGAAGGCTTGCATAATCTGGAAGAAAAAATCGCGGGCATCTCCGGCATCCCAGAAGAGGCCGTATTGGCCGTGCCGGTTTTTAACGCCTGGCGTTTTAAGGCAAAAGATATCGCGATTTATTCCGAGCGGGGCATAAGCTCGGTTGAACAGCGTTACCCCGCCCACTTTAAAAATATGGAGGAGATCGCCCACTCCTATTTCGCCTTTCGCATCTGCACATTGGAGCAATACCGCGCCAAGCTTTCCGCTCCGAAGGTGGCCAAGGAAATCTTTGACCTGGTGGTAAAATCGATATAAACCCCGCAAAAGTTGCGGGGTAAAAAATCCCCCGCTTAGCGGCGGGGGATGATCAGTGATTCAACTTTCTTTTTGACTTCCGCGTACACTTCTTCGAGTGACGGACGTCCGTCCACAACCGCGATATTGCCGTAGCCGGCGCGGGTGCGGAATGAGCCGATAAGCCCGAGATAGGCCTCGCGGGTCTTCGCCATCTGTGAGGTTGTCTCATACATGTCGACGGTCTTTCCGGCGGCTTTGAGGCGCTCGTATGCGACTTCCGGCGGGACGTCGACAAACACGGTCAGGTCCGGGAAACGATATACGCCTCCCAGTACTTCCGCCTGAAGCTCCATGAGCTCGGAGGGCGGGATGTCGCGAGTCTTGCCGAAGGCGAACGTCGATAGCTCGTACCGGCTCTGGATTATATTCACTCCGGCCTCGAGCGCTGGACGAACGTTCTCCAACAGATCCTCGAACCGGTTCAGCACAAACAGGAACTGCCTGTCCCGCTCACGAAGCTCAATATTGCCGAGCGAACCAAGCAAAGACAAAACCATGAGCTCGACCGGCCGGGACAAATACTTGAGCGTATCGGATTTCTTGATCGCCTCCACGGCGGCCCAATCGATCCGATGTTCGATGATGCTCCGGATAAGCTTGCCGAACGGCTGCGGTGTCGGCTCTTCGTTAAACTGCACGCTCCGTCCGCGGGCAAAAAATTCGGCGGCGAGGCGCTTCCCGATCGTTGTCTTGCCGGAAGAAGTGATCCCTTCAAGAACGATGAACTTTCCTTCGCGAAACCGTCCTTTGCGCATATATTCTCCTTTAAGAATATCAAAACGAGCTCCATAGAGCATATGTCGCTTGTAAAAACATTTCAACCCCGTTAGAGGCAGAGGCGCGCTCTTAGCCCTCGCGGCCTCTAACGGGGTCAAGAACAAAAAAGCCGGTCCCTGCGGACCGGCTTTCAATTTCTTTTTTAGTCAGCCAACTCGATTCCCATGCTGCGGGCTGTGCCCATAACAATTCTCTCGGCGGCTTCCAGGTCATTGGCATTCAGGTCAACCATTTTCTTTTCAGCTATCTTACGGATATCTTCGCGAGTGACTTTGCCAACTTTTTGTTTCAACGGGTCAGCCGCGCCTTTCTCTATGCCGGCCGCTTTTTTTAGCAAAGCCGAAGCCGGAGAGGTTTTAAGTTTAAACGTAAAGCTGCGGTCTTCGTAAACGGTAATCTCCGCCGGAACCACGTCGCCGGTCATATCTTTGGTCGCTTCATTGAACTGCTTGCAGAACTCCTGAATGTTTACGCCTTGCGGGCCCAAAGCCGTACCGATTGGCGGCGCTGGATTGGCCTTACCGGCCTGAATTTGAATCTTTAAAATTGTCTTTACTTTCTTAGCCATGATTGTTATGCGCGATAATTTTATGCCCTTTTATTAAAAATTGCAAATTAAGCTTGACGGATACATAATATTGCAGCACAATTTAGCCAACATTAATTGTAGGAGGAATTATGGCTAAGTCGGCCGTCATCATGAAGGTAAAAATGATATTTGCAGACGATGGAAAGTCAGTCGATGGCTTCATCTTTGAGGCAACCAGCAAAAAAGGTGTCGAGCTTATTAACGGACTCATGCACGGGGAAAACCCGGGGCTTGAATACGGTGAAAATGCGACTGTCCGCCCGTTCGCCGGCGGCTCCGGAACTTACTGTATAAAAATACTTTCCGCAAAGAAGTAGAACCAACGGAACACTCAAATGCTCGCCGATATTAATCTAGCGAGCATTTTTTATTTCTGCCACCTAATGCAGATTTTAATTTAAATTTTCTTTACCTGGAGCGAGTCAAGTTCTATCGCCGTATCCCGTCCGAAAACCGGCACCATTACCTTGATCCGGCCGCGTTCCTCGTCGATCTCCGATATCTTGCCATCGTACTCCTTAAACGGCCCGTCGGTTATTTTTACGAGGTCGCCGACCTTCAAATCAAAGTTAAACTTGGTCTCCTCCTTGCCCATGCGCACCAAAAGCGAATCAACTTCATCTTTGGAAAGCGGCGTTGGCTTGGTGTTATCCGCTCCGACGAATCCGGTCACCCGCGGCGTATTCCGGACCACGTACCAGGAATCTTCGGTCAAAATCATCTTCACCAGCACGTAGCCGGGATATAACTTCTCTTCAATTGTCTCTCTGCGGCCGCCTTTAACTTTTATCCGCTTCTCGGTCGGAACAATAATTTCAAAAATTTTGTCTTCCATCGACAAAGACGCCACACGCTGTTTCAAATACCGCGCTACTGCTTCTTCATAGCCCGAATAAGTATGCACTGCATACCATTGGACAAGCGGTTTATCTTTTTCTGAAAGCTCCATAAATAATTACGCTTTTATGACGAACAGCCGGACTAGATAAGAGAAGAAGTAATCAAAAAAACCGAGATAGGCGGCAAGGGCTATGGAAAAAAATATCACGAGCAGCGTGAGGCGTATTCCTTCCTTGCGCGTCGGCCAATTTACATGCCGCAATTCCTGGCGCGATTCCAAAACAAAGGTTTTAAGCCGGTTGAGCATTGCTTTTAATTTATAAAGTTATAACAGGTTTTTATCTTACGCGCAAGACTGTATTATCCTACGGTATCCAGATTTTGCACCGCGGCGGCGTGGGTCAGGATGAACTGCTTGCGCGGCGCCACTTCGTCGCCCATCAGGATATCAAATAACCGGTCGGCTTCTTTCGCGTCCTCAACTTGAACCTGTTTCATAAACCGTTTTTCCGGATTCATGGTTGTCTCCCACAGCTGGTCGGGATTCATTTCTCCCAAACCTTTATAGCGCTGGACGGAAGGAGCTCCCTGTTTCTGCCACTCCTTCAAAACTTTATCTTTCTCCGCGTCGGAGAAAGCATAGCGCCCGTCTTTGCCGGACTGAATGCGGTAAAGCGGCGGCTGCGCGATGTAAAGATATCCGGCTGCGATCAATTTTGGGAAGTATCGATAGAAGAGCGTTAAGAGCAATGTGCGAATGTGCGCGCCATCAACGTCGGCATCGGTCATGATGACCACCTTATGGTACCGGACTTTTGTAATATCAAACTCTTCGGCTATCGCCGCGCCAATGGCGATGACCAACGCGCGAATTTCGGTGTTGGCGAGCATTTTATCTATGCGGGCTTTTTCAACGTTCAAAATCTTGCCCTTGAGCGGCAAAATGGCCTGTGTCCGCCGGTCACGGCCTGTTTTGGCTGAGCCGCCGGCCGAGTCGCCCTCAACAATGAAAAGCTCGGACTCCGCCGGGTCGCGCGAAGTACAGTCGGCAAGTTTTCCGGGCAAAGCCATTCCCTCCAGCGCGCCTTTGCGCAAAACTGTATCCTTCGCGGCCTTCGCGGCACGCCGGGCTTTGGCGGCCAAAAGCACCTTCTCAATAATGCTGCGGGCGTCGTGCGGCCGTTTCTCCAAAAATTCCTTGAGCGCTTCGTTCGTTACCGCCTCAACCGCCGTCCTCGCTTCCGGATTTCCCAGCCGGTTCTTGGTCTGCCCTTCAAACTGCGGGTCACGGAGCTTTACCGACACGACCAATGCCAGCCCTTCGCGCGTGTCTTCGCTCGTAAGGTTTTCGTCTTTTTCTTTCAGGTATCCCTCGGCGCGAGCGTAGGTGTTGAGCGACCGGGTCAAAGCCGAACGGAAACCGGTCAAATGCATTCCCCCATCCGGCGTATTCACGTGGTTCGCGAAGCTAAGCTCTTTCGTTTCAATGTCGTTAACGTAGGTGAAGGCCGCTTCTATTTCCATTTTTTCGTGTTCCTTATGCACGTAAAATAATTCGTCCTGCAGCGATTTCTCTCCGCGGGTAAGATAGGCGATGAACGACCTGAGGCCACCTTCAAAATAAAATCCGTAAAACGCCGGCGGTGACTTGCGGCGGTCAAAAAAATTGATGCGCACACCTTTGGTCAGATACGCCTCCTGGCGCAACCGGTCCAAAATCTTTTTGTCGCTGAAATCCAGTGTCTGAAATATCTCCGGATCGGGATGAAAAGTTACCTTCGTGCCGGTCGTCTTCGCCGCTCCGATCTTTTTAACTTTGGCGGTCGGCTTGCCGCGTTTGTATTCCTGAACGAAAAGTCCCCCGTCTCGCGAAACTTCCACGCGCAGCGTATCGGAAAGCGCGTTCACTACCGACGCGCCCACGCCGTGAAGGCCGCCTGAAACTTTGTATCCGCTTCCGCCGAATTTTCCGCCGGCGTGAAGCGTGGTCATAACCGTCTCCAGCGCGGATTTTTTTGTCTGCTTATGAATGTCCACCGGAATGCCGCGGCCGTCATCGGTCACCGAGACGACGCTACCCGGCAAAAGTTCAACGGTAATGTGCTTGGCATACCCGGCCATCGCTTCGTCGATGCCGTTATCAACTATTTCCCAAATGAGATGATGCAAACCGTCGACACCGGTGGAGCCGATGTACATTCCTGGCCGCTTTCTGACCGGTTCAAGCCCTTCCAAAACGTAAATATCTTTGGCGGCGTAAGACGGCTCGCCCTCTTTTCCTTTCTTCAAATTTTCTTCGGATTTCGATGCTTTTTTAGCCATAAAAATAAAAAATGGGCTAGCCTCGCCCGCCTCGCTGAAGACGCGAGTCGAGGCTGGGCTGACGCTTTAGCGGCGGAGCGGGCTCGCGCTTTGTACTCAAATTTTACCATAAAAACCGACCCAAAAACAAGCTCAAATTAGGCCAAAAAACCCTTTAAAAACCGAAAAAAGAAGCCCCGTAGGGCTTCAGAAACCTTTACTCTTTTGGACGAATATTACCGTCTTCGTTGTAAGTTTCGCCGTGATCACAGGCGTAGAAGGTCTGAGACCCCTCGACCGTGATTTCGGTCAAAACCTCGTTATGCTTCGGGCACAACGAATCACCTGCTTCGTTCTTTTCGAACACCGACTTTTCATTTGCTTCGCTCTTTGCTTCGAGCTCGGCAAGATCCCTTAATCCGTCCTCATGACTTTTTGCCATGGCTGAATACTAGCACACTTAAGTGCCGTTTGTCAAGGGCAGCTCGTTGCGCTTTCCCCGCAGCATAGCCCAAAAGCCTATAATCGGCAGCGAGGCGGCGCAAGAATAGGAAAATTCTTGCGATTGCCGAGCGAACCGATTAATGAAGCGGAGATTCATTATGCGTGCGAAAAAAGCAACTTCGCTGCTGGTGCGGAAATTGGGCCCAAAAAATCTGCTCAAATAAAAAGCCTCCCCGTAGGGAGGCAAACTTACGAATCTTTAAAATTAAGTTGAGCTCTTTTTTGTGCCCTCAAAGAGTCCGGCGTTCGTTTGAAGCTTGAAGGCCGTGTCTCGGCGCAGTTCGTCCAAAGTACGGACGCCCAGATAGCTCATCGCCGAGCGGAACGAATCGAGAATATCGCTGACTCTGTCGGCCACGTTTCCGGTAACGGGAACTTCGCGAGTTCTCCCCTCCGGACGGCGCAACTTGTCGAGCGTTCCGTTCGCGACCCGTTTGGCTTGCGCTTGGAAAGACGCGGACCCTTCGTAATTTTTTACGATGAGCCCCAAATCGTTCACGTAAGCCGTTGCCGCGGACTCCGCCGTTCCGGAAAGCAAATATCCGGTCATGAGTACGTCGGCTCCGGCAGCGAGCGCCTTGATCATGTCGTCGGACCCCTTCATCCCACCGTCAGCCACCAATCGTTTGCCGTAACGCACGGCAATCACCGAACAGGCAGCGATGGTCGTAAGCTGGGGCAGACCGATGCCGACACGCGTGGTCGTACACACCTCTCCGCGGCCCTGGTTCACTTTGACCGCGTCGGCGCCGAGTTCAAACAGGAACTTCGCGCCTTCGGGCGTGCAAACGTTTCCGGCCACGACTGCTAAGGACGGGAAATTCTTTTTGATCTCCGGCAACGCTTCCCCGACGTTAATCGAGTTCGCGCGCGCGGTATCAATCAAGAGAACTCCGATGCCCTTTTCCACTTGGGCCTCGATTTCCGTAAGCTGCTGCTTGCCGAACGTCCGGCCAACGCCGATGCTTCCGGCAACGAGAAATCTTCCGTTCCCGTCGCGCAAGGCGCGCGGATGGCGCATCTTGTAGAACAAGCCGTGAGCGGTATAAAGGCCGACCAGTTTTCCT
>JBGQLC010000007.1:0-11377 GCA_041499885.1 Minisyncoccia bacterium | reverse complement strand
TAACTCCAGCCGTTACCGGCTGGCCAATGCCAACCTTGGGAGGATTTTGGAGGTGAAGATAAAGATCGTAGGTCGGTTTTTCGCCGCCCTTCTCTTTTACCAACACCATATATCCGAAACCAGTCTTCGGTTGCTTGTTAATCTCAAAATCAGGGTCGGTGGGGCTCTTTATGACATCCACCACTTCGCCGTCAGCGACGGACACGATCGATGTGCCGCATTTCGCAACCAGATCCACGCCGGGATGTGTGAAGATTGGCGCGTCGCCGTCAGCGGCACTCACCATCTCTTTTCCGTGCTTGGTCGTAAGCGTCCCGTGCTTGAACTCACCCGGCACGGCGCCGACAATCGGCCATTTGCGAGTTGCGGATTTGGCCGATGTATCAGGAACAGTCTGCGTTGAGGGTGATGCTGTGGCTCCGCTTTTCTTGAGCGTGCCTGCTTTGATCCGGTTGAGCGTGCTGACGACGTACTCGGCAACACGGGACTGTAGTTGGGGTCCGGGTTCCGGGCAAATGTAGTCGCCCGCTTGAACGCAGCCATTTAATGCAGTCGGGACAAACTCGAACGAATACTCTTTTCCGTCTATCCCCAGACGAAACATGACGAACGACCTATTGCCGATGAGCAGCTTGCCTTGTTTTGTGCCCAGCACCTGAACCGACGCGATGGGCGACTTGAAGACCGAACCGTCCTTCTTACTTTGGAAGGACGCCTCTTCGGTGTTGAAGGTGAAATCGCCAAGGTCACACCTGAGTAATTTCTTCTGACACACCGGCAGTGTGATCGTCTCACCACGCTGAAGCCTCGCATCGCGGTCATTCGGAGATGCTGGCTGCGGAGTAGGTGCCGAAGCCTTATTTGTGGATTGTCCGCTCGAAAGCCTGGCGCGTTCTGCTTCCGCAATCAACCCCGGTGTCCACTGGAACGGTCTGCGGCCGGTTTCTTTAAGCTTAAAATATTCATCAACCAACCGGTAACCATCATCGTACAGCTTGAAAAACGCTGTACCTTCATGAGGCGAAGCTCCTAGTTGACCTGTATACTGTGCAACCACATCCGGCAGACCAACGTACTTCCATGTGAACTCAACACCCTTCATTGGGCCATATATATCGACATCGGTTATGCCCGTAATCGCCACGATCTGACGTCTCGCGGGGACAGTCAATGTCACGGTTCCAAAAATGCTCACGCTACCCTTCCAGTACTTACTCCCCTTTTCGGTAAACTCATACAGCGCTCCGAATCTAGGTTGCCACATAAGACCATCGATCACGAGCGCATCCTGGCCGTTTCTCATTCGTCCTTCATCTTGAAGCACGATTACTTCGGCGGCTGCGAATCCGTTGTATTTGTTGATAATCGCCGCGGCCTTGTCGCGAGACAAAGTTTCCGCAGAAAGCGCCGTGCCGGAAACGATCGCAAAAAGAACCGAGAAAACCACTGCGAAAGCCGTCCGAACTTTCACTGGTCACTCCTTCTCAATCAGTTGTAAAAGACCGCGAGGACAATCCTTACGGTCAAACCGAAAACAGCGTACCATTTGCGGTACGCTTTGTCAAATTAAATCTTAAGTCGCGGCCAATTTACAGAGTCAGCCCAAAAGCGCGTGTTGCCGAGCCGGATTTGCCTAGAGATTTTATGAGCGCGGTTGAGGTGCTATTGCAATCGGGCAGTTGCGCGGCTAAAGCGTCATAACAGTTCACATTAACGGATGCGCCGTTCGTAAATATCGGCAAAGACGCTACTTGGCCGGTAATCGAATTATAAAGCCCCCATTCAATACCGGTGTCTGCCGCAAAAATCGCGCGCGCGGAGTTTGCCAGGTCGGTTGACTGGCGGATTTGGTAGACGACCAAAAGGCTCGCCACGGTCGCCGCGCCCAAAATCGTCCCGCCGAGCGCAAGCACGGTTAAAATCATAACCTGCCCCGAACGTTTCCTGTTTTTCTTACCCGCCATATTGTATTAATTGTAACACAAAAAACCACCGTCAAATCTGCGCAAGCAGTCCCACCAACGCCATTTATAAGATGGCTAGTTTTAATTCCAAAACTTTCCTTAGGAAGGGCTCGAAGCTTTCTTCTTCTTCCCACAATGTCTTCAGCTTAGTCCTCAAATCTTGATGCTTGGGATAACCCATATCGAGAGGTAGACCACGCTTCTCTAAAATAGGATTTAAAAGCACGGTCAGAGACTCTTTCAGGTCGTGGATTTGTTGCTCGGAAAGCCCGGCTTTTTTGCATTCATCCCAATAATAAATATGGAAAAGGAAGTGCATCAGTTCGTGGTAGAAACGAGAGGCCGTCTTCTCTGAATTAGAGTGGCAAAAATTTATGTAGAAAAATTTTTCTGGGACATTATACATGCCACGACCAAAAACCGTTATAAAAACGCTTATCGGCTCATTGCTGAATTTTCTATCCATTAATTGCTCTAGGTCCTCCTGGATTTGTGTAGGATGTATATTCTGCTCCATCCATGTTTTAAACTCAGCGATCTTACCGGTTTTATAATATTTTCTATCTAAATAGTCTTTGAGATAATCTGTGTCCCGCGCCTTTTCGGCAGGAATATCTTTGGGCAAAAATTTACCCCAATCCATTCCATAGTTTTTAGCATCGAGTGAGCTATGCCAATTTTTGGCATCTTTATTAATATCTTCAATATATTTAAATTCCATTTTATTTACAGAGATGAGATAAATAGAGGGTCTCGTAAGACCCTCTATGCTGTGATTAGTCCGGACAATCGTCCGGACAAGGAACGCAGGGGCAGTCGGTACACGGAGTACACTCTTCGGTGCACTGAGCGAACGGCTGACTGGTCTCTTCGGCGCAGAGAATACCAAGTTCGAGCATGATATTTGATCCTCCTTCCTTGGCTTAAATTTTAGGAGCCGGAACGAATCTCGTCTCCTAATGCTGTTTGCATACTACCACTTTATGCTAGATATGTAAAGCCCCCGGTCTTTGCGAACTCGGGGGCTAAATTGGATCTACTTTTTGAAACCTTTTCCTTTTTGGAACCTCCTAACCAGCTGAAGAGCGTGTAGTTCAATCAAAACTGGAAGGATGGCCTTATAGACTTCGCAGTATGGAGAAGTGTGGCCCATTGTCCTAAAGTGTCGTTCGGTGAGTAACGGACATCCACCGCCGCAAGTATATCTCCACTTGCAGTTCTTACAGCCTGGGACCCTGTCAACCTGACTTTTATCCAAATCATAGCGATTTTGATTTTTCATCAGGCCGATGGAATCATTATCCATGATGCTGCCGAGCGAAACGTCCAGTTCATACTGACAGATGCTCGCATTCCCGCTTGTGGACACCGTTAGGCCATTTGAGCCGATTCCGCAATTACGGATTTTTGGACCGTTCAACTTTACATCGGCGAACTTGTGAACTGCCTGGAGGTTTTTGACTGGAAGATTCTCGGCCATCCAAGCGTAGCACTTCTTTAACTCGTCGATCAGTTCGGCGTTGTCGTTGTCCAGTTCGTTGGGTGAAGTAGGATTCTCACGATAAAAGCCGAAGCGGAACGTGAGGTCGCGTTCCATGCAGTACTTCGCAAGCTCGATCATTCCCGCTGCGTTTTTCTTGGTGATGACAGCCAAAATGTTCGGACGTATGCCCGCCGCAAGGAGTTTATTGATGTTCGTGTTCACCTTTTCGAAACTCCCAGTACCGTTTATGTATGGACGCTGAACATCATGCCACTTTCCAACACCATCCAGGGAGACGGACACACCGACTTTGTCCTGACAAGCGTAGTCGATCAAGCTCTGCGTCAGCATCGTTCCGTTGGTGATGATGTGGAACCTAACTTTGAGATTCGGGTTCTTGAAGCGAGTCTTCGCCCAGTCGATTAAGGCCCTCGCATCCGTCCAGAAAAGAGTCGGCTCTCCGCCGGCAATCTTGATTAGGACTTCCTCGAATCCAGCCTTTTCCGAATCGACTGCGATCTTTTCGACGAATGTTTTCGCCGCATCCAACTTCATACGTGTCGGCTTTTTACTGATGCAACAATATTCGCAGCGAAGATTGCAAGCATCAGTAAACTGAAGCCAAACCGTCATCACTCTTTTTGTGGCACGCTGCCGCTCGACCATGAGTTTTTCGGAATACTCTTTTCCTAAACTGATGAGTTCCGATTTCCCCAGAGCATCTAGAATTTGATCAACCCTTTGCGGGTTATCGTGCGCCCACGGAAGTACCTGTTTCATCTCTGTCAGGCTGAGCCTAGCTCGACAAGAATTGAAAACTTCCAATCCCTCTCCGAAAAGCACCAGAACTCCTTTATGCCCTCGGGGATTGAAAAAATAGTCGTATCCTTCGACCTTGCCTTCTATGAGGCCAGTCGGTATCGTCGGAACCAAATCAGCTTCAAACATGGTTTCTCCATTTCTAAGAGGTCAAATAAGCTGACCGCATTATACAATGATATTATTATTTTGGCAAGTGGGGCATTGGATAAACAAAAAGAGCGGCATGTCGCCGCTCTCCTGTTTTAGAGATGCTTCCTGCCTACTTCGGACAATTCTCCAGAGCCGGGTTGCATTCCTGAAGCGTGGTCACGCGCACGGTGACAGGGATGGTGTAGGTGCCGCTGTCACAATTCAAGGTGTAGACGGTGGTGGAGGTCGGTGTGACCGGAGCGGAACCGCTGGTGCCGGAGAAATTGCCCGGAGTAATGGTGCATGCGCTAACTCCATTGCATGACCAATTGAGAGTTGATTTCTGTCCCTTGGAGATAACTGACGGCGAGGCGGTTAGATTGCAAGAAGCAGGCGGTGGAGGCGGAGCGCATTCGGCTGAAGGATTCTTCACCGAGGTACATTGGTTTGACCCTGCACCACCGACGATTACGCAAGCATTAGATTGGCATTCAAAATGGGTTGCACCGCCACCTCCACCGCAGGTGGGGTCTGAGCTGCAGGTGTTTGCTCCCAAACCGGCAAGGTTCACACAAGCACGAGATACGGCATCACAGACGCTGTGAGTAGGAGAACCGCTTGAACCGCAGTCGGAGTTTGAGACACACCTACTCAAACCTGCTCCGTTCACGATGGTGCAGGAGTTGGCAACACATTCGGTATGAGTCGAAGGGCCTGGAGGCGGAGCGGTAACCGTAACCGCACGCCTTTTTTCCGCCGAAGGCGCAGCGCCGCGCTCAACAATAACTTTCGCATTATAGTTTCCCGCGGGAGTATATGTGTTCGGAACTGACTGAACAGCGGAAGCCATTCCATTACACTTCGCGCCAGACGAATTTGTCACGCATGTTCCCGGCGAAGGAGGAGGAAGTGCACCACATGCCGCCGTCGCTGCGGCAACGCTCGTTGTCGGATTCGGACAGTCCCACCAGAAAGAATAATTGATCGGTCCGACCGCGCTCCCCGAGACAGTCGCAGTAAGCGTCGTTGGCAATGGATCTGGTCCGGAGGAAGGATTCACAACTAAAGCCACACTCAACGGACTGGCGCAATTGTTGTTTGTGCAGCTAGAACTGCAGGTGGCAGGGCACGCCCCGTTTAAGGCGCCCAAGTCACACGCTTCGCCCGATTCCACAACACCATTTCCGCATACGGGAACCGCGCCGCTTACCGTTAAAAACGCGTTCCCGCTAGCCGGGCCGCCACTACCGGTATAGCTTGCCGAAATCGTTACTCCCCCCGAACTAACCCCATGAAATCTTCCGTTCGGCGGAGGGTTGTAAGTTGAGATGGATGGGAAAGTCGAGACCCATGTCGCTGAATTAGTTACGCTTATTGACGGGGAAGGCCCCGGACCGTCCGGGTCATAGACGGCGGTAAATGCCGTATCGTTGCCGACAGGGACAGTCGCAAAGGCCGGAGATACGACCAGCGTCGGAGCAGCGGATCCGCAAGGGCCGCCCACATTACCGCAGGATCCTCCCGAGCCGCAACCGACCTGACATGTCCCTGCATTACAGGACGGATTCGTCTGACCGCCAGGACATATCGGCCCTCCAAATTGCCAGATAATATGGAAAGTGGTTGTTCCGTCGGCAGATGTAAGCGCCTCTGTGCATGGCAATGTACCGCAACCGCCACTTTCCAGACCCCAGCTGTAACTTCCAGGCGGATTCGTGACACTGAAAACGACATTGCCCTGGTCGGCTCTGAATGTTTTTCCCGAACTCGTTTCCCCCACAGCGGGACCATACTTTCTCATTACACTCCACGTAATCGGTATCGGAGTACCGGCGGAATCTGATGAAATAACAGTCACATTCCCGCCGCACCAAACATTCCTGGTCTGATCCCGTGAAACATCGTTTCCGTCGGTCGGTGTATAAAAAGCGTTGTCCCAATAAACGCTACTGACATCTGTATAGTCTGACCCTTCAAAACCTGACGCCGCCGGAGGCGCTGTGCAATCAAAAGTGTCGCTGACGGAAAACGAGCCGTTTGATGGATTAATTGCCGTACCGCGCCAGTTTGCGGTTTGCCAAGTAGCCGAACCACCATCTGAGGTTCGCGTAACATTTTTTACCAGAGTTATAGATTGCGCATTCGGCGATACACCCGTCGATCCACTCACTGTCCATGGGGTACCCGCGTGAAGGTCGCTCGGATTTACGGAGAAAGGAGCGCCCAAAACCACCTTACGGACAGTTACCCCAAGTGTAATATTCGGCACATCTGCCTGCGCTTTTTTTGGAGTTAATCCTGCAAGTGCCGCATCAAGGCCCAATGGGTCCGCTATCTTTAGATTACCAATGCCCGCAAAGATCGCTCCGGGGTCCAATAGGTCCGCCAGTTTTATGTTGTGCACAAGCACACCGCCTGCATAGTAATTATGAACTTCATCTTTTATGTGCAGATTATATACTGCAATCGGTTTCAAAAGTGATTCGCCCCATATTTTATCGATTGCCGTCCACGTTCCCTGTTTGGTGAACAGCTTGTCCTGATCGGTGAGGTTGCCTGCCTCAATCCAGCCCCGCTTCGTCCAGAAACGGTGGACGGGCGTGGTCACAATTTCCGGCAAACCGTGCGGCGTAAGGTGCACGAGTTCAGTAACCTCTTTTTTCTCTACCAAAGTTACTGGCGAGGATATCTCTATTCCTTTTTCGGTATCATACGCATTTATTACGTCGCCAAGCTTTACGGTCTCGATTGGACGAGGGCCGTTCGGAGTGAGAACTGGCGTACCCGCTATAAAGCATCCACCTCCACCTCCTCCCGGGGGCGGCGGTGACTGGTAGGTGCAGGGCAAACTGCCTCCATAGTTACGGGCGGCGGGATCGTTACACGTGGTGGGTGCCGGCGGGGGCGGAGGAGGTGTTACACCCTGAAGATACGTCGGTCCCGGATTGATACTGTCATACACATATCCGGCAAAATTATTTGAAGAAAGAGAATAGTAATCATCAAGCGGCACGTTATATAAATCTCCGCTGCCCGAGCCATTGGGATACGAATAACCTTTTGTCCGGCCGCTAACCGTCCAACATGGGGCACCGCCACCGCATGTGCCGGCATCCGGTATCAAACCTCCGTATTTATCTTTTACCTGAACATGAACTGTCCCGGCTTGGGCAACAGGAAGCGTAATAGTGCGAGTGCATGCTGTTCCGTTCACATCTCTCGCGGCCATAGTACAGGTGATGTCCGAAGAAACTCCGGAAAATTGATGACTTCCGTTGGACACCGCAGGGTTATTCACATCGCCCACGCCGGTACAGGTAACGGTCGGTTTCCCGCCGCCAATTAATGTTGCGGGGTTTGATGTCCAGCTGAGCAGAGAACTACCCCCGTTCGGCGCAGAGATTGGGTTGAAAGACTCGCTCATTGAGCATGTGTCCGTCCCCGATAAAGTGGTAAAGGGAATTATGCCGTCAGCCTGCGTGCCGACGACATTTAAAGCGCTCGCTCGGAAATAGTAGGTTGTATTCGGGGTAAGGCCGGTAAGCGTGGCTGATTCCGAAAGCGGACTCCCACCGCTGCCCATGGCTGTATGAGCGGTACTATTAGGTATATTGCCCGCCGAGAGACCCCATTCAAACCAATAGTTGGTCGGGGCGCCGTTCGGATTTATGGTGCCATTAAGTGTCGCGCTGGTCGGCGTAACAGCCGAAGTCCCATCCGTTGCTACCGTTGGCAGAATAGCCGGCGTAGTAAAGGTGTTTGTCCCGCCATTATTCGCGCCAGCAGCATTTGAAGCGCTAATCCTGTAATAGTACGTAGTATTTGGGGTAAGCCCTGAAAGCGTCCAGTTTTCCTGAATAGCGCTTGAGCCGCTTCCTATGTTTACATGAGTAGTGCTATTTCCCAAACCATTCGTTGTGCCATACTCAAACCAGTATTGGGTATTACTACCATTCGGATTTACTGTGCCATTAAGTTGCGCTCCGGTCGGCGTAATACCTGAAGACAAATCCGTCGTTGCCGTCGGCAGTGCGGCAGATATGGCAACTGTCGCGGAGTTGGAATGAGTCGCGCCGTCGGGCCCAACGCAGGAAGCCGTACAAGTTGTGGTCAAGTTAATTGGGCTACGTGGTCCACCTCCGCTGGCCGCCAAGCTCCAGCTACCCGGAAAGCTTCCATCACATGTCATGCTGATTGGAGCGTTACCCCCGGTTGCATTAGTAGAACTCCAGCTAAAATTGCTGCTTCCCGCAGGACTAACCGTCGTGGGGCTCCACGAAACCGATACCGTACAGGCCGAGGCCGGCGCCGTAATGGTTAAATCCGCATTCGCGCTACCCACACCGCCGGCAGGATCTCCGCAATAAAATACACAGCCAGTAGCGCCGACGCAACTTGTTCCGCCGGGAGTGGATTCTGAACCGGCGACATTGGGCGTGAGCCATCCATTCAGACCTTCATTAAACCCGCACCCGTTCGTACATTGTCTGCGAAGTGATGCGGCGCCGGAAGAGTTCCATGACAGGGTCGAATTACCGTTTTGCTGAACGGAACCCGGACTAAAACCCGCCGACACCGAACAAGTAGCGGCGGCAGATACAGACCGAGCCTGCGACACGACAACCGCTAGCCCAAGAGCAAGCGCGGAAAGGAAAATAAATTTTAAAAATTGTGCTTTACGCATATTCATATTATTTTCTTAATACCGAAAGAGATACAAGTGCACCATCGGTTGTTTTTTCGATAACAACAGTCATTTGGTCTTTTGGCTCATCCGTCTGTTGGGCATATAAAAATTTCTGTGTCGGCACATCGGAACTGTTAGTGATTTTCCATCCCCCGCCGATATAATTTGAAAAATATTTTTTATAGATCGCGAATGCCGCATCAATGCCTAATTTCGAAATATACGAGGCGGTATACAATTTCTGTGCCGCCGCGTTGTAGTTCAGCAAAACACTCTCTTTGACCGCAACGTTATTTTCTAAAATATAATTGCCCGGAAAATTTTCCACGAGCGCACCTGCAGCGGCTTGGGTAACGCTCGGCAATGGACTCTGAACAGGAGCCCCCGCTTTGCGCGATTGCAACATAAACCAATATGCTCCACCGAGCGCCAAGAAGAGCACGACCACTACGACGAGGACAAGCCAAATTTTTTTCTTTGGTTGTGGCTTTTGCATCTGCTGCTCGGGCATAACAGCGGCAGGCATGCTGCCCGGAGGATTGGTCAGAGGATTCACCGGCTGTTGCGGAGGCATTTGGGGCATCTGATCCATTGGCTTTATTATACAACATCCGCCATTCCACCAAAACAAGATGTCCACATAAATTACTTCACATCGGCCAAGGGCCCATATTTTAAAAAGAAAAAGCCCTCCGGTATGCCGGAGGGCTGGAAACGAAGAGCTAGTTGGTCCAATGGTAGATCATAGGGAAGTCAGCGGTGTAGTAGCTAATCTGTCCGCCATCTCCGAAAAAAATCCTTACCGTGTTTGTGTCAATGGCGTGACCCAGATTAGGCCCGTAAACAAGAACGGTAACATCGCCGAAAGGCCCGGCAGCGATAGGCCCCACAATGTTGGAACTCCCTAAGTTGTTACCGCCTAGATTCGCTGTGATATAAAACTGATGGCCCGCTACACCGCGCACCGTCACCGCGACCGGCGTGCCGATGCTCGACGGAAGCGATGCCCCGCTTCCCGGCACCGCCGAGACAAGAGTGACCTGCCAGAGACCCGGAGTTGGGCTCGGAGTCGGAACCGGAGTGGGATGCTGCGTGGGAACCGGAGTTGCACCCGGAGTCGGATTCTGTGTCGGAACCGGAGTCGGCTGAGGATCGGGCGGGCCAGTAACGGTGTTCTTGCCGCTGCAGGCGATGAGGCCGGAAACAGCAAGGACGAGAAGTACGACCATCAAACGCTTCATAACTTAACTCCTTCAAGAGTTGTTGATTTTGAATCAAGCAGGGTTAATCCCTACTTTTGCTCTCCGAAGATTAGCAGAAAATCAATGCTTTGTCAAGTAAATATGGGGGTCGAAGAAAAAGAAAAGCCCTCCGGTGTGCCGGAGGGCTGGAAACGAAGAGCTAGTTGGTCCAATGGTAGATTATAGGGAAGTCAGCGGTGGAAAGAACTGCGTAATTGGCGTCGGTCATGATGATTCTGATTGCGTCCGAATCACCGACTTGCGCCGAGGAAACGTGGATCGTGAGAGTGAAGCCACCGGGAAACGGATCCAAGGCCTCGTCGCTCGTACCACCCAATTTCATCCCGCCGCGCAAGAGTTGCCCCGAAATGTGACAATCCTGAGCTGCTACGCCGCGCACTGTTACCGTGACCTGCGTGTAGACCTGAAGCGTCGCGCCATTCTCGGGCGTTGCCGAAATGGAAAGGACTTGGTTCTGGCCGGAAGCCGGACGCGAGGGAACAACGCGCGGAGTCGGACGAACGCGGCCGCCGGGAACCACCGGCCCACGAACCGGAATAAGATTCGCCGCAGAGGCTTTTTCAGACTGAGACCGGTTTTCCGTCTCCGTCTCGATCGGGCCGACTAGGGTGTTTTTGCCGCTGCAGGCTGAAAGGCCAAACATCGCGACAAGCGAGAAAATAAGTCCAAAGCGTTTCATGACCAAACTCCTTTCAAGCGAGTTTTTACTTGTTAAATTGAGTAGGATTAATTCCTACTTTGCTTCTTGAAGATTAGCATAAACTTATAGTTTTGTCAAGCATAGGCCTCGAATAAAAAGGCGCTCATTTAAGAGCGCCTGTGCTTTCATCGGATAGGAAAACTGAACCACAGAAACAGGAGAATAACTCCCACAATCAGAGGAATCTGGTAGTGGTTTTCCGAGCCCTTTGCTATAGCCTTGACCAAGAACTCCGGATGGGTGGAAATCGCGTCGGCGAGCTCGTGCCCGGTAATCGCGCGGCGGTAAACTCCGCCGGTTCCGTTCGAGAGAGTCTCCATTCCGGATTCG
>JBGQLC010000006.1:0-11481 GCA_041499885.1 Minisyncoccia bacterium | reverse complement strand
GGGACATGGAGCCGCGAGACGATATAAATACGCCATATAGATTTTTACATAGATTTTGATATGAGTCTATAGAGATACATATTCGTAAAGGTATACGAGAATGGGTATAGATTTATATAGACAATTACAATATGAATTATTTACGGAAGGATGAAAGCACCAACAGCATAAAAGCGATCAGCGAGATCACGCCGAGTATTGATAAAAGTATATTCATTTAATCAGATCGGAGTACAGCGAGACAAAGAGGGCAATGCCGGAAACAAGAAATCCACAAAGGAAAAATCCAAACGCGGCAACGATAGCAAAAAATTTTAACATCATGTTTATGGTCGTCCATTATAATAAAAAACCATGCGCCCTAAATTATAGCTCAAGCATGGGAGGGGCACGCCGAGCGGTATGATAATCTTATCCCGGCCAAAGGATGCGGGCGCATGGTAGATCATTGAATCTCAAAAGTTAAACTGCCACGCACTATGGTAGTATTTGTTGAAGCCGTCCAATTTGTAAGACCTGCATTATAAATGCTAATATTATTTGAGCCTGTTACTATATCGGCTATACCAGTTTGATAAATAGAATTGTTATATAAAAAAATTGGCATAGAAAGGGTATTGGCTGATAATTTCCCATTAGGTATTTTTATAATTAAACTTGCTGCGGGCGTTCCACTTATACTAGTGTTATTTAATGAAATGTATACAGTCATAGTTTTATAGACTATATTATATGCATAGGTCGTAACATCTCCTGCGTCTACCGTCCATATCATAGAACCTAATGCGGTAAAATTTCCCGCCGAATAAACAACAGTCCCAGTCTCATACGAAACGAAACCAGCGCCTTGATAAGTAGGCCCAGCCCACGCGGACGCGGTAAAGAAAAGCAAAAGAGCAAGCGATAAGAAAAGTTTTTTCATGTTAATACCTCACTGTCTATAGAATGGTATTACTTGCACCTGTAAATTATATTGAGTACTCGGCATTGAAACATCGGACCCGGCAGAGCACCGAGGGCTGAATGAGCCAGCGGTTTGTATTTTCTGGAATGCCATTATAGCCCCGTTAAATTGACCGACAGAAACCGGCATCATGCCCACGGACACAACGCCTCCGGGTTCTAACAGTGAAGTACCGCCGACGTTGTCTAGATATAATGCTACAAATGACGGCATTGAATAGCCAACCCATGATAAGGTAGATTGACAGCTTACAAGAAAAAAATCTCCAACTTTCACGGTTATGGACGGTACGGAAACGATACTCCAATTAACCGCCGTGGTAGTAAAACCAGACGCTAAAGGCATACCGGACAATGGCACACTCGCCGCCATAGGTGGAATTGAGGACAGACCGCCTTGCGCCGCTTCAGACTGTCCGCACGCCGCAAGCGAACAGATCAAGAGCAAAGAAAAAAGTAATCTCATCATACAGCGCCTCCATTATTGATAAAGTTTTGATAATCATCACCATACTCCCGGCGAATTTGCGACATTGATATTTTCATTTGACCGTGAGCGCCGTCAAAATTATTCCACCTTGCACCCGGTTCAAGATCGACATAATCATAAAGTGAAGCGAGGTCTTGCCAGAATTGATCGGTTTTATCGGGCCACATCGGAATGCCGCCCGGGCCCGCCTTCACATAGTCAATGGCAGCGCCCCAGCAATGGTATGAGTTCAGCGGGTCGGTCACGAACGAAACACCCGCCGCTATATTCGCCGCGCTTTCTTCCGGTGAGCGCCAGCCCTGCCAGAATAAAACAGGAATGCCCCGGCGCTCTGCTTCTGCTTCAAGCTGTCCGCATTTTATCCGCATATCGGGAATAAGGTTGTCATACGATAAACCGATTTTTCTTATCTTGCTCAAAATATCCTTGCCCCAAAAATACAGGATGAGAATAAACAAAAGCGCAAGCGCCATTATGACTTCGTTTTTCTTCATTTGAAAAAGAGTAGTTTCAACACGCCGAGCAAGATACAAACGCCCACACCTTCAATTCTGTTTAATCTGCTGCTTACAGACCTTGAGCACGCGCCCTGTATACGTTCGCATTCGCTTGATAACATATATTCGGTGTCTTTAATCAACCGCATAGTAGCCGACAAGCAAGACGCCCGCCGAATGGGACACGGCATCGGTATTCTTTGCGGTTACGCTCAAGGTCTGTCCGCCTTCGATGCGAAGGGGCGCACCCAGCATCATAGGCTGATTCTGCACTCCAACTTGATCGGTCTGATCGAGTAAACTTCCGTCCATGACAATGCCGTTAGCGAGAAAGTTCCATTTTACCTTGCCGAAGGTCGCCGCATCCGCGCCTGAATAGGTCGCCAGTCCGGTAATGATAAGATGCTGATTTGTCGGAACTTGCGTTAATGGTTCAAGCCCCGCCAACAGGTTCACCGTGAGGCCCGCACCAATGGCAGCGCTGCTACCCTGAATTTGAAAGCCTTTGATGATTCTCATATCTTTAATTTCTCCCTTGTCGTGGAATAGATCAAGAGTACACCTATTCCGAGCAATGTCAACACTAAAACATACGGAAATGCGAAACTCGCCACGCTCTGCACGCTTTCTTTAGTAGCCGCGCCGAGCATTTCAGGAATGGACGGTATTGCGTCAACTTCCGTTTGCAATTCCGGCGAGGGATTGATCGGCATGACAACCGGAGGCGTGCCGCGTAATTTCAGATCATATGCGGTAAGCTGGAATTGATATACAGCGTCATCCCATAGCGACATCAGATCACCTCTTTTTGAAAATGAGATAGATCACGGTAAACACCGCGCCCCAAACAAGAATAGTATGGATTGTTTTTGTCGAGGTGTATTGATTCGCCGCCTGAATGTAAACAGGCGAAGGCGATCCTGTAGCCCGGTCCACCATGTTCTGTATAGCATACGCGCTTGCTTGCGCCGCCGAGTCAATGGCGCTTGAAGCTACGAATGAACCGGCGCTTGTTAATTGGTCTTGCAACATTTCGGAATCTGTCATTGTCTCACCTCGTCCAAAGTATTTTTATAAGTGCTTGCTCTAATCGTGACTGCTTACGTCCGGCGCTTGTCGTGACCGGAGGCGTTTTCTTATCGCCGCCATTCGTAGATTTATTTTTATCTGGACAGCTTGACGGCATCCACGGGGTAGTTATATACTCGCTCATTTTTTGCCCCGCTTGATAAGCACGAAGGCGATAACAGCCGCAATGCCGATTATGATATAGGTTGAATACTGCGAGAAAAATCCGGGCGTGGATGCTATGCCGGAAGTCGCCGGGGATTGCGCTGGAAATAATGAATTAACGCCTGATGTAACGGCAGTGGTAACAAGTCCCTTACCTATGTCCGTACCCGTTGAGATCGCGCCCTTTGCGGCATCGCCGCCCGCACTTAGTAACGAGCTTACTACGCCGCTCGAAGCTCCGGACCCGGCCCCGGCATCCAGAAGTTGACCACCCACGCCGCCGAGCATTGACCCCGCAGACCCAGCACCCGCGCCTGTTACAGCCACATCAGACGCTAAGACACCGTAAGACGTAGCCTCACCCGCCGTAACAGCCGCGTCACTCGCTAAAACTCCATATGAGGCTGTTTCGCCCGCACCCGCCGCAGCACCCGCGCCCGCACCCGCCGCAGCGCCTTCACCGCCGATAACACCCGCCGCAACGCCTCCGGTGACGAGTGCTATAACGGACAATGAGCCTATGACAAAATCCTCGTTACTGATGATATTATTCAGGCCAATTTTTGTAGTCCATGAAGCGCCGCCGCCAAATTCTTTGCCTGTGACGGAGGTAAAAATATCCATTGCGTATACATGGGCGCTTGCGTAGTTTATCCCGGGGGGAAGGAGTGCCGCGCCGTTTTCATCGGTTCCGAGCATACGCGCCGGATTGTAATAGTCAGCCGCGTTAAACATGGACAAGACCGGCATCGCATTAAGGATTGACACGCCGCTGTCCCTTAAAAGATAATACGCGATCACGCCGGTGCTGTCCCATTTATGACCCGGCAACGGTGAATTTCTATTCAGCACGGTCGCTAGTTCCGGTACATAAAGGCCGTCATTTGCCGCACTGAAAAAATTATCATGCGCCGCTTGCACAACGTCTAGCCGGGGTTCGGGCCATCCGTTCTTTGTGGTGCTTGCGTATTTATCCCAGGGTTGCATAGTGTACCTCTCTAAAAAACCCTTGACACAAGGCATTGAGTCAAGGGCTTGAACAGAATTATACTACGCTTTGAGCTTCTTCCAACCGTCAAGGAAGGCCGTGACAGCCGACGTTGACAGGGTTTTGTTAACCCATGTAATTTGCGCACGGGCCTTGTTGCCGGTTGGATAGCTCGAATACAACGAGCCGTCCTGTGTGAAGTCGATTATCGCAACGCCGGTCTTTTTCGTCTCATACTGATAATCGAGCTTGTTCTTGACGGTCAAGCCGATGAACGGGATTGACCGGAAGGGAATAGCGAAATTGTCCTCGAACTGAAGCGAGGTGAGAACGGTATCCGCAAGCGTGCCGGAGGCCGGAATACCAGCGGTAACGCTGTTTGCCGTTATTACGGTGAGATCGAGCACCGCCAGATCGACATTGCGTTCAATGTCAAGGTACTGCATGACGGATGGATCCACCGGACCCACGATGTTCATATAAGGCACGGCAATAGGCGCGGTCGAGGCGTTTACCGGGCCCACGGTTGTAACGATGTTAACGTCCATCGTAACAGCCGTGATTACCGAGTCACCGACACTCGACAGGAGATCGGCCACATCGCCGCACGTTACGGACAGATCGAACTGGGTCGTTCTCGCAGAGTCAAGAATCAAGTCCTCCGGTCTGCGAAGTGCGGGATTAGCAAAATTGATTGGAATGTATACGTCATATGTCCCGGCAGTCGCCGCAAGCGTGGATTGGTAGGACAATGTACCATTGACCTTATGGGCGCGTTCCCAAAGGGTCATGCCGTTGCCGTTCACGACCACGCCCTCTTTGTCGCTCTTGAAATTGATGTTTTTCAAGAAATTCAAAAGCGCCTGAGCAAGCGGGGTTGTGCCGGTGGTATTCGTGAACGTGATATGAAATCCGAGCAACATAGCATAGTAGCCCGGACCTTTTGGGAACTTGTCTTGAATCGTGACCGGATTGCCTTTAGTGAGGGCAAGTGCGGTCACTACGTTCTGAATGATTGTAGGATATTTTACAGGTACACTCATTTTTATTTTTTCCTCTCTATCCGTTTAACGGATTATTTTGTAGGCGTCAAGAAACTCTTGAGCACCGGAATTTTTGTGGCGGCATACAGCACGCCTACCACGATTAACGCGATTACCGCGTACTTCTTCCAGCCGCCCATTATGCGGCCGCCCCGAGCACGGTCGTGCGGAGGAACGAAACCCGATTTACTACATAGATCACCGCGACAGCGACAACGGCTATCACGATATACGGCATAAATCTTTTCATAGTCTTTTTTCCCCTTTCATTGAGATTTTATTTTGAAGCCACGCCTTGAGTCTTTTCAATCGTTCGGTACGCGCCTAACCCTAAGATCGGAATTAAAATACCGATAAGCGGGGTTGTGTCAAAAATTATGTCCGGTATCTTGAACCATATCGCCAAGAGCGGTATGATTAAAAACCGGACGAATATTCCAAGGCCGCATACCCATATGATAAAAGGCCGCGCACCCGATACCCATACATTCACGTTTTGAGCTTCAGCGAGGCCGATAGCAGCTTGAGCCTTTAATAGTTCACTTTCCATTGAAAGCATCTTAGCTTCGGATTCGGGGTCTTTTCCGGTGACGGCTTGCCTAACGTCTTTGGCAAGATCACCTAGACCGCTAAGAATTTCGCCTACATTTATATCAACCAGACCAGCCACGATAACCTCAAATAAAAATAGCCGGTTCCCCGCGAGGATGAACCGGCTTAAAACTATTGAAGTGATAATAAAGGAATTAGATTACACTGTCAAGCGTTATTTTCAGCTTCGACAGGCGCGACGGGCGCGACAGGCGCGACAAATTCACCGCCGCAATACATACATCCGGCAGGGACTTCAGCGGCATTGTCGTACTTGTAGACAAGGTGACACTTTGAACAGACCTTTTCCATTTTATTTTACTCCTTTCCCGACACGCTCAAAACTGTGAGGCGTTATGTCGAAATACGCCCTGTCCGGCAAGGCGTTTACTTTTTCAAGTTCTTCGTATCCCGTGGATTGCATTAACCACCTTACATCTGAAGGCTCACTTTGACGGAATGAAACTATGCGTCGCCATTGACTGCGAAATTCTATTGATACCGTGGAGGCACGTTGTGAGATCACGATCACGTTGATTAGTTTATGCCGTCCACGATAGAGAATATCCTTGAACGAGTCACCGAGCAAACACTTTGAGGGAATGATTCTTTGGGCCTCTTCGATAACCAAAGTGCAATCACCCATTTCATAGACCGCCGCACACAACATATCGAAATCAGACAGATCGGACAGCTTGAGATACCAGAACTTTCTTTTCTTGTTTCGGTATTCATCGAGCCGCGTTAAAAGCTCGGTGAGACTATCACACTGAATGCCGTCATATTCTTGCTCATCTGCTTCGATAGGCGAAACTAAGATTACGCGGGGATACTTCAAGATCATGCGCCGGGTGAAATAAGATTTTCCCGCGCCGGTCACGCCGCAGACAAAAGTTACATCACGCTGTTTTTCAGGACGCTTTGCGATCATCAGGCTTCGCCATATCTCTTTTATAGGTTTTGTATGCAATGGCACGCGAAGCGATCAGCTTGCCGAGATTCAACGCGAACATGGACAGTATGACCCATTTCGGGTCGAATGACGCGCCCTTCAAAAACTCGCGTGCAGTCGCCGACGCGCTGGTAGCCAAAAGCCTTTCTTCCTTTTCGTCCAGCTCCCAACCGTCCCATGCGGTAGCCGCTTGCGCGAGATCGAACGGCAAGGTTGAAATACTGATGAACTGTTCAGGCGTGAAAAGCTCTGCTATTATTTCAGACTTGTCCGGCCCTTTTGGTGCGGGATTTTTTGGAGGCCGCCCGCGTCCCGGCTTTCCTTCTGATACACCCGGTATAAACTTATCAGCGAGGTTAGACCCCGCGCCGCCGCTTTCACTCGGCTTATTTTTATTTTCATCAGCCATTGTTCAAACCTCCGTTTATAAATCCCAATTTTCAAAAATACCCTTTTCGTCCTTGTCGCCGTCCTCGCCTGTTCGGTCATCGTCCGAATTTCCCGTGCCTCTCTTATTCTCTTTTTCCACATCGGCAAGCTGCTTCTTGAGTTCGCGGATAATGGACGGCTGAAGGGTTTCATCACTCGACATTTTATCAATAAAATATTGAGCCGCCTCCGGGTCGAGCTTTTTAATCCGGCCCAAAAGATCGTTAGCCTTTGCTTCCAATTCTTTTTCGTTGTACTTTGGCATTGCATGACACCTCCGGTTTAATTTATTAACGGAATTATCCGCTAATTACTATTTATTGTCAAGTTTTAATCGTGCTTTATTCGTGACAAATTCATTTACCTGCAAGCCTCGCTTCATTGACTCTTTTAATTTATTCACATGAATATAATCATAATCGTATACGCCGGAAATTATCATCTTTTCAAGCACTTCTATTTTTGCATGAAACCCGTGGTGAGCGTACTTCTGGATATATTTACCGGGATAAATAGCGGACGGCATATTATTAACCGTGTCATTATAAAGAATGTAAACTTTGTTCCTGAAAATGTACGCATCCCCGGCGCATTCCAATTTTATCCCGCCCAGCCCCTTAACTTCAATCGGCGGCTTTTCCGCTATAATTCCATCCGTGGAGGTGTGCAGAGCTTTATATTTATGTTCGAGCGCGTGAATAGTTGCGCGGGTGTGTCCGGTAATTAACGAGGCAATAAATGGATTGAATAAACCACCCGCCACGAAATCCAGCGCCTCCGTGGTTACGGCCTTAGTGTCCAGATCATAGTCATACATTAATTGATTTACCGGCTTATTCTTCTGTATGGTCTTGCCATAAAGAGCATTTAACATGATTTTTGCAAAATAGCGGTGAACGGGGTCTGTAGCCTTTTCCTTAAGATCGAAAAAATGGTCTACATAATTTTTCCACGCGCTTTCATAGTGGTCTTTTTCAGTGTCATAATAATACCCGAATAGATCGGTAATTTTTAATTCACCGGAGCGTAGACCCTCGTTTAATTCATAGCCGGTTGTCCAGACCCCTTTAAAATCTCCTGATATGCTTTTGAAAGCATGGTTATATAGTACAGGCCATTTACACGGGGCAGCCTGTCCTGATATTTTATAAATCCCCTCCGGTGGTACGGGTTCGGCAATCTTATTCCCGCGTATACCTTTATAAAGACTCTTTTGTGTGAACGAGGGAAAAGCCGCCATTGCCGCCGGGTACGCGCTTGTAATGTCGATAGAGTACACATTTTTATATAACCCTCTCTTGACCGTAAGATTGTTTTTCCCGCCGTGGTACGAATGGAGCGCCGAATACATTATCGACTTAGGCTGAAGCGGTATAGGCTCATTCACAAACTTATGCTTGAATATCCGGGCCGCCATTTGAGCCTGTGAAACGCAAGGCTGAATGTCATACTCTCTGAATAGATCAACGATCACGCCGCCCACGCGCCCCGCAATCAAGCTGTCCTGTACCGCGTACTTCACGAATTTTTTATTACTGCGATTAAAATTTTTAGTTCCCAAACCTTTAGGCGCTTCGAGCTTTGGGAGGTCTGGACAGAATAATTCCGCAAGCTTTTTTAATGACCCTTTGAAGAACGCGAACGTGTCCAGAATGTAAACGGTTTTATGCTTATCCTTATGATGCAAAAAGACGTAGCAAAGGCCCGTAGAGTACAGCCCTTTTATAGTCCAGTCGCCTTGCTCAAATTCAAAGGTATCGGTCAAAAATACTTTCCGCTTTGAATAGAAAAAAGAGATCAAGTCAAACGTGAGATTATGACCGAACAATAAATAAGTGGAACCGTCACCCGGCAGCTTATCTATATATCTGATGAAATGCGAAAATGCGAGCTTGTCCGTGGTGAATACTATCTCATCCTCGAATTGCAGCGATATAGGTTTACCATTCTTTGTTTCGCTGTCTATGCCGATTATTACCATGTTGTTATTTGCGCCTTTGTGGTTTCGCGTTATCGCGTTTATTTGTGGAGGTATTCGTATCCTCTGGAATAACAAGACGCGCCTCCGTTCCAAAAACATTTCTAATTTTCTGCATCGCATACGCATCGTAAAAATCGGCCAGGGTCTTTTTCTGTTCAGCAGTTTTAAAAGACCACTTTCGCTTTGGGCTTGACATTATCAGACCTCCATGCAAGAACGTCTTTTAAAATAAAATCGTGACCTGTTCTGATATTATGTGCATCCAGAATTTTTTGTGTGAAAACATACCATCCCCCGGTGTCCGTCTTGTCTTCTATCCACGCGGCCCACGCTGTTAATGACAAGGCTTTTCCTTTGTGAAATTTTATTTCAAAGACGCGATACCCCATTATTTCCGAATGACAAAGATAATAAACCACGATACCTTTGAGCTTGCGCCTGTTGTCTATTTTTGTTGACGCTATAAATCGCAGTGCATTTGAAAAAGGATATTTGCGCTTTGTTTTGGCCTTCCATTCTCCAACTGTCATTTGCCCCCCTTGTATGTTTCGTCAACCTCCGTATCTTCAATGTCCTCGTAAAGATCGTCCCATTTGTCCCATAGATCGCCGTCAATCTCAAGATCAATTTCATCGTGCTCGAACGGCGAGGGTATCTCATCGAAATACTCTAATTCAGCGTTATGATAACCGGGATGACTAACCGGCTCCGCTTCAAGCTTTGTAAAATCCACCTCCGGCAGATCGGCGGCATATTCAGCCATAGCACGCGAATACTCATTGACCGGAGGCGCGCTTGCCGGTGTCCAGTCCGATAGATCACTAAAAAATTCCCGTTCATCGTTTGTCAAAGTCGCCTTTTGAGGCTAAAGGAAGGCCGTGGACTCTTGCGGAGCTTATCCCGGTAAAGTCCACGGCTTTTGGAGTGGCTAGAGAGTAACAGATACCGCGATTAAACGCAAGTTAAAATTCAGACTCTTTTGTTTTTTCACGCGGTTTCGCCTCAAATTTGTAAAGCGCGACTTTTTCCCCGCTCTCGGTGTCCGCGCCGGTCCAGATCAAACGCTCTAATTTTTCTTCGTGTTCATCGCCGCTTTTCATGGTAACAGGAACGCCCCGCCCTGCAAATTTTTCCGCATCTGGACCTGCCACGCGAATAAGATACCCGCCGTTTCTCTTGTCCGTTGCGTATGTAGCTCGATGTTTTCTCTTGCCCTCTGCTTTTGCCATTGGTAAACCCTCCATGATGCTATAATCCGCAAGCCTTACGGCAAGACGGTTAAACCTTCGTGATATTCTGAATGTTCGGTGCTAACAGCTTGTCCAGCAGCAGCTTCTTGAGAAAAATGCCGCGTTCCTGAGCTTCCTTTTTTAACGTGTCATGCGCCGATCGCGGTACTCTAAAATACAAAAGCACCGTGTCGGATCCTTCAGCTTTCTTTTTTGTCGCCGCTTTTTTCATCGTTCACCCCTCCCTTCAGTGGATAGATTAATAGTACAGACCGTTCCATACAGGCGCAACATGAATAAAAATGCCGCTCCGTTTCGCCGTCTTCCTGTTTGTGAATTATTTTCATATCGGCATAACAGAGCGTGCAGACAACCTTGAAATCTTGCATCCTCTCACCTCACTTTCTAAGTGCTACGAATAGAACTACGATAACCAGAACCACGAACCAGAAGTCGAAACCGATGTAACCACCGTTGAAATGCGGATAGATCGTGTGCATGGTGTCACCCCCTTTTTAATTTACTGGCAGTTCAAATTTTACATACAACCCGCAAATACATTTTATATGTATTGTAGTATAATATTCAGAGTTTTCGTCTTTTTGCGTTATGACCTCAATAATTCTACCACACCGACAATGTTCTCTATAAATGTATTCATACTCACTGTAACTCGCTGATTGCCTTAAATCTCGGCGCCAGCTTAATGGGCGGAACCTCCCTTTTATCGAGATCGTACTCCCACAAGTGCAATTTCTAAGCTCAAGGCCCATCATTATGCCGAGATATGGCAGCTTGTCCCATTCAGTTTGAGTGTATGAGAGGCCGCAGCCGCATACTTTTATAATCGGTTCATTTGTGCTTTTCATTGTATGGCCCTCCGTTTTATGATACTCTAAGTGCTAATAAATACGCCTGCATGAGTAAATCCATAATTTTACTAAGCGCTTTACCCTTGTCTTTTTCATATATGTTGGAATAGTATTTTGCATTAAATAATATTTTGCGCGCGGTGTCCTCTACTTTTCCAATGTCCACCATGAGTTTTAAATATTGATTCGTGTCTTTTTTGCTTTTCATTGTAT
>JBGQLC010000005.1:0-11847 GCA_041499885.1 Minisyncoccia bacterium | reverse complement strand
CCATACATCACACACAGTTGGGAAAGTGCTTGTTTTATAGTGCCAAACTCGTGTGTGTTAGGGCACATACACGAAATGGAAGTCGTCCTTTTTTGACCGTTCGTCGGCGGTGTGATTACACACACGGGTGCTTAATATTTATACAGCTTAAAGTTTATACAGCTTAAAAATTGAGCAGTATAAAATTTAGGCAATGTTTCACGGAATGTTTCACAGGATTGCTTAAACTTTGCACACATTGACATACAGGTAAAATGTGTGTAAGGTGATTAGACAGAGGGCAAATCAATGCAAACAACTTCTATTCCATATAATAAAGCGGTTCAGGGAAAATGCCGAAACTGTCATATTGTTTTTCATTGGTATAAAAGTGTCGGACTGTTATCACGTGCTTTTTGCCCTTATTGTGTTGCGCCTCTTAATAGAACATCGGCATTGATTCAGGGAATTAAACACGTTGACGAAACTCCGAGGTTTAAATGATCCGTAATTTCTTCAATAAATTTCTAAACCTGTTTCGGCATACTGTAAAGCGTGTTGAAACAACCGGCTCCGCCTTGCATGAATACCCAACCCCGCAACAGGTGTTCGCCAAGGCACGGCAACGGCGAATCAAGCCAAAACAAGAACGGCCGTGCAAGGCAATGCGGTTGATTCGCACACGGCAAGGATTATCGACGGGTAACGGTTCAGGAGATTATTAAATGAATGAGCTTTTATTTTTGGCTAATGTTTTAGCATCTTATTTTATTTGGTCAGAATCGAATGCTGAACATTCACGTTTTCCGCGTTTTGGAATGTGGGTTAGTGGTTTTTGCGGTGCGGTGGCACTATTGTTTTTATTGAGAGTTTTAGTGTCGTGAGAATTATCAAAAAATACTTATTCGCCCGCGCCATCCGGATAAAGTCAATCGCGCACCATTCCGGCCATGTGGTGCATCAGCAGTTAGTGGCGGTTGAAGGGTTTACCAAGGATCATGCGATCCGGCGATTAATCGAAAAATGGCCGGATTCAAAATCTCAAAACTGGGATTTTCTCGACGAACTGGACCCGGAGCATTTTGTCGGCGTACTGGGGACCGATATGCCGTTATTTCCACATCTGCGAGGTAAAAGCTAATGACTTTCGATGAAACCAAGCATTTCGAGGAAGTGGCGGTGCGCTGTTGGCGTATCGCTAGTCAGCAAGACACCTTCCTGTCCTGGACGGCCGCCTCCGGTTGGTTCGCGGGTGCGGCGATGATGTGTCGCAATCCGCTGGCGGAGATTGACGCGTGGTTCCTGAATGGGTTGGCGGGAATACGCGCCGGGCGGCATAAAGCATGATCTTTGTACGTACTTATTCACAATGCCGGAAGTGCGGATACATCACGGTCCGATCCCATTGGCGTCATTTCCTATAAGGTGAGCTATGCGAGCAATCAAAGGCTTTATGATAGGTGCCGTTTTCGGTCTTTTGTTTTGGGTGGCAGTTTTTTTAATCTGGTATTTTTCAATAGGAGGTAACTAAATGGCGGAAGTTCAGCAAGCGGCAAGTCTGCAATATCGGCGCGTCTATATAGACATTCCGATCTTGACGGACAAGATATTGGCGGACAAGGCGAACGAAATGAGGATTTCCAAGAAAGGTTTGGTGGAAAAACTCATTCTTGAATTCGCGACTAATCCGCCGAAGGTGAAAAAGGGCAAAAAGTAAACTCCGGCAATGCTGGAAAAGCCAAAAAAAGTAGTTTATCCGCTGCCTGTCGGTTACAGGTATTTTAAAGTTATTCGGAGATTTCATTAATGGCAAAGAAAGCTGCAAAAGTGAAAAAGGTAAACAGCGATATCCCTCCCGGCTTCGAGGTCTGCGATGCCGGGTCCGGCGACTTCGCGCCCTGGCATGATTTCAAGCGCGATGCCGTCTTGCAGGGAAAAGTGGAATCGGTTCGCAAGGCGACACTCGGAAAGGGCAAAGACAAAAACGACACGCGCATTATGACAGTGAACACCGCGCAAGGTCAGCGGGCGATTTCGGAATCGGTGAAATTGTCCGGCTTGTTCGATCAGGCGGCTAAGAAGAAGGGCAAGGAAGTCTATATCAAGTTTCTCGGCGTGGTGAAGCTGAAAGGCGGACGGCGCATGAACGATTACATAGCCGCCATCAAGTAGTCCCCTGTCGCGCTGATTCTCCCATCAGCGTGACATTTTTAGAGGCGGGGTGTAGCGTAGCTCTCCCCGCCTTTCTTTTTCAGGACTACATACGCACATGGCGATCCGTTGGTCTAAAAAAGGAAAACGATTTTATGACGATCAAACAGGATATGCAGTCACTAAGACGCGCGGTTTTCGATCTTCAATCGGTCGTGCTACTTATGCGGCGGTACATCGAAAACGGCTGGTTCTTAAATCTAAGCGACCGAAAGTTGTTAAATCGCATCGCCAATCGCGTGAACGTACAAAGATTCCAAAAGGCTATGAAGTCCGCCCGCTCGAGGAAGAATTCCGCGAAGAACTAGCGCAATTCGATGGCGAGCTACCGAAGGGAATGAGTTTTACCGATTACATGGAATTTCTGGACGAGGAACAAGACGAGGCGATGGAATCGGACGATCAGTATTCGGAGGATTAATGACTAATCAAGAACGTGATGCGATTGTTTTAAAATGGCGGAAACGTGCTGAAGATTTTTTGTCGCTAGAATGTAGAATAGATTCATCTTTCGCTGATCGATCTGTTTTCATTGATGCGCTTCGTTATCATGATATTGCGGCGGTATATCGCATATGCGCGGAAGAATTGGAACGTGCAAATAAGTAAAAAAATCTCACGCCTCAAGCGCCGTTACTCCAGGGTGACATCCTATAAATTTTTCTATAATAAAGTCGAAGATCTGCACATTCGGCGGCCGGAAATAATCTGCTGGATCATTCTGCATTCGAACAGTTACGGCTATTCGCTGATGGAAGATCTGAAATTCGAGTACAAGACCGGGCGCACGGCGGTCGAATGGGGCGACGCGCTGAATCCTAAAAAGGGTTGGATAAGCAGCAAAGACGATACCCGGTGGAGTCTGTTCCGGGTATTCATCGAGAAAATTTTACCTTCTATCAACAAGAACAAGGGACCGGCGGAACAGTGGCGGTTTCATTCGTTCGTGGGGTTTGCCTATGATCTACGACACGGTAAGAATCCCCAAGTGGTTACGCCAGTTAAAACCAAATCATCGAGGCGGGAACAAAATGGTGCACATAATCGGGTGCGATAGTGAAACGTGCGAGGGCGAACCCATCACGTTTCAATTTTTCGGAAAGGGAGTTAAAAAACTGGTGTGGCTGGATTCAGGCCGCCATGCTACGCGTGAATTCTTTAAAGCATTGTCCGCCATCTGCCCGGCACGCTCGACTACGATTATATACGGCTTCAATCTCGACTTCGACCTGGTTTCTTTTTTGTGGGACCGTCACCAAATCCTGCGCGATGAGGAAATAGAATTCGACGCGCACGGCTGGCACGCGGAGGGAGTATTTTCGCATGTGGTGTTCATGCGCTTCACGAAAGGACGGCGCACGGTGCATTTGATAGATGCCATGGCATTTTATAAAACATCATTGGCGAAAGCCGCCGATCTTTTTTGTCCTGGATTGCCCAAGCTGGCGCGCCCCAAGGATTTAGGGAAAGTTCGATACAAAAAGAATCATCCGACTTTTCCAGCCTATGCCATGCGCGATGCGGAAATTACCTA
The DNA here is from genome assembly GCA_041499885.1 of Minisyncoccia bacterium. GTDB lineage: Bacteria > Patescibacteriota > Minisyncoccia > UBA6257 > 2-01-FULL-56-20 > JBGQLC01. The sequence goes on along the minus strand of JBGQLC010000005.1, from coordinate 8,123 downwards.
CCATATCGGGTTGGCGATCCAGGCCATGCACGAGGAATATGACGTGCAGCAATGCGTGAGCGGCCCACACATGGCGGCGCGGGTATTCCGGCACAAGTTTTTGAAACTGCCGATCCCGCTGCCGCCGAACCGGATTATCTATTCCGCGTTGCATTCCTATCACGGCGGGAAAAACAATCTGGCGGGGGCCGTCGGCTGGCACCGTAAAATTTATTCGCTCGATATCAAATCGGCGTATCCAGCGGCCATGGCGCGGTTGCCCTCATTCTCTAATCCGAAAGCCTATAAGACGATTTCCGGCGACGGCCATCCCGCGACGTTGCCGGAGTTGGGTATCTATAAGGTATGGGGCAAGGTCAAAAAATGTTCCTGGCCGATCATCTACTCACATGATTTCAAGCCGCTGCATGGGCGCATAGAAGGAGTGTGGACGACCGGACCGGAATTGCTGGAAGCGATGCGTGCCAAGGAAATTAAAATTGAGAAAATAGAGGGATATTTTTATGACAAAACGATGGATAATGAACCATCGCCGTTCAAAGCCTACGTGGAATTATTTTTTAAATTAAAGGATACCGCCCATGATCCGATCAAGCGTGCATTCTATAAAATCCTGCTTAATTCGCTTTATGGCAAATTCATTCAGTCCGGCACACGCGGCGGCGACCTTAAAAATCTGGTGTGGGATTGCGACAATGAAACCCTTAACCAGATCAGAATTATCACGGCGGGAGGATTATTTAACCCGTTTGTGGCAAGTCTTATTACTGGATTTCCCCGCGCTTGGATTCACAAAATGGAGCATGATTATCGGGCCATCCACACCGCTACCGATGGAATTTTCACTCAGATCAAGCCGAAAGAAATACCGGGCCTGGGCGGTCAAAGTTTGGACGCCGAAGGGGATGCCCTTATATTCCGAAATAAATGTTATATCGTCTACGGTCCACGTCAAAAGCCGAAAAATGGCAAAAAGTCGCTGCATTCCTCGATATTCCCTAATAAAGACATAATCAAGTATGCGACCCACGGCTTCCATGGTAGAATTTTCGATCTGGAAAAATTGTATTCTCAAGGAAAATCGGATTATCATTATGTGAAGGTAAATAAATTGCGTGAATCCTTGCGGCGCAATTTGACGGTAAATAAATTCGAACAACGCAAGGCCACTTTAAACACGGAGTTAATTCCCCATGCCGAAAGAACTGACACCGGAACAAAAGGCCGCCATCGAAAAACGCAAAGCCGCACGCGAGGCGCTCAAAAATGACCCCAAGTATGCGAACATTCGTGAGACGGTGCGCTTCACCATGGAGGACATTATCGAGGAAATGGCGGAACACGAGCCACCCGCTGACGATGAAAACCCCTTCGACTATCTTGCACGCAAGCTGCGCGGAGAATGATCCATGGCAAACGCTGAACGCGGTCCTGGCGGAAAGTTTACTTCTCTATTCAAAAAATCCGGCGACTCCGGCACTCCTGAAACCGCCGGGGTGGATACGCCGCCTTCTGGCGAGGGGCCGGGCGCTGCGGCGGTTAACGATGCTCGCGCTGAAGCTGCGGCGGGTCTTGAAAAAAGACGCGGACGTGGCCGACCCTCTAACGCCAGCCGGGAAGCTGATGCACGCGTGGCTGGTAAGCCAAGCACCGCACAACCGGCCAAATCCAACATACCCCCCGAAGTAGCGGCGCAGTTGGAGGCGATGTATTCCCCGGAAATTTGGGAGCCGGTGGTGGAGATGCCTTTCGCGGCGGGCCAGTTGATTACCGGCCACGATTTTTGGGGTTTGAGTGAAAAAGAAAAACGCGTGCTGTCTGTGAGCGGATCGACGGCGGCGCGTTATCTCGGTTTCACGAATCCGAAATGGCTAGCGATCAATTTATTTTTAATCAATCTCATGACGATCACGGCACCGCGTTTGCTCAAGGAATTGGCTATTCGCCGGATGGAAAAAGCCGAACGCGCGAAAAAGAAACCGGAACCAGCGTCCGATGCAACTAGCAGACCGTGATTTCCTTATCGTCGTCGGTAACCAGGGCTGCGGAAAAACGGTTTGGACGAAACAATATCTCGGTGGGTTTACACGCCGTTTTTTATACGATCCTTTGGCGATATATCCGGCCTTTGATTATGGCGGGTTGGATCGTCTTGATCCTGACAATGCTAATCGGATTAGCCCGACTGTATTTTCGATAGCGTCACCTTTCTATGACGACATCCCGACACTTGGTAATCTCGCTTATGCGTGGGGAAGGTGTACTTTCGCCATCGAGGAATGTGGCACGATTTTTCGCCGGGGTGAAATTCTGGCAAACTGGGCGCGCAGGCTTATATTTATGGGCCGTTTTCCGGCGGTCAATCTTGTATTGGTCGCACAGCGAGCCGCATCTATTCCGATTGATATACGCTCCCAAGCTAACCGCATTATTACATTCCGCCAGCATGAACCGGATGATCTGAGCGCGCTACGATCCACGATGGGTCTCGACAACGCGCGCCTGCTGCCGACACTCGACACGCTGGAATGCCTCGACTGGCATCAAGGCGAAATAACCCGTTACATCGTCAAGCCGTAAAATCCTGTGTGTTATTGACGTTGCCTATTTTTTAGGCAAGCATAGTGTTGCTTAAATTTTACGCACTTACACACAGGAGGGTTTTATCATGCCGAAGTCCATCATGGGTTGGGTCATGTTCGCGGTATCCGCTACGGTGGTTGTCATCGTCGGACTCGCCATCTATAACCGGGTAGCCGCGAAAGTACCGTTTCTTCGCGCTGTCACCGGCCAAGCCGCTTCCGCTTAAAAGCGCCGTCATTATTCCCTTTCGACAACGTAACGATTCTGCCCCGGAGGTTTAACTATGTCCCGCGCTTATACTGAAAAAATGAATGTGGTCGCCGCTCAGGCGCTCAATGTCGGCGGACGCACCATCATCAGCAATGCACTACCTCTCGGTGAAGGATGGTATGCCATGACGTTGCGGTTTGCCATCGTGTTTACAGTCGGTACGGCGGCGGGTATCACTGCCGGGTCGGATTACGAATTGCGCGTCATTCGCATGATTCAATTGCGTACTGACAAGGGTGAACTGATCGTCAATCTACCGGGACGTGCCCTGCATAAAATAGCCTGGATCAAAGCCGGAACAGAACCGTACCGCGATATTTTCGCCGCTGTCGGCGCACCGACAACGTATTTTGTCCATATCCCGATCTTTTTTGCCGATCCGCACGCGGCACGTCCTGAAGATACGGTTCTGGATACTTCGCGTTACAATTCCGTTACGCTCGATATCAGCATGGGTCCGGCTACTGACTTGACCAATGTAGTCGGCACCGGCACTTACACGGCCACCGTGGACGTTGATCTGATCCGAAGCAAAGGACCGCTCGACGCGCAAGCCAAGCCGGTAGCGCATATGTCCTATGACTATCGCCAGCCGGTCGATGCGAACGTCAATACCGTCATCGACCTTGAGCGCTCTACCGATCTGTGGTTACGGCGCTTATATGTGCATTCAACGGTCGCAGGTCTGCCGCTGAATAACGGTCAACCGTTTTGGGGTACAAACTCTGATGCCATTCAGAACATCGTCGATGTGCGCGACCAATCCGGATTCATCGTGCAACAGCGTATCCATCAGATCATCCAAATGGAAAACAAAACGCAATACGGTCTTGATTCCTATGCGGACGATGTGGCCGCGCCCGCAAATAATCACGGCGTGGCTATGGTTGGCTGGGAGACACACGACTTCATGGCTGGCGACGATTCCGTTAATTCCGCTTTGTTCACCGGGAACAAATCGGTCTTGCAGTATCGCTGGACCAATCAAGCCGGTGTCGCCGCGAATTCGTTCATCACCGCTGCCACGGAGTCGCACCGCACACTGAAGTAACGGAGGCGCCATGAGCGCATTATCGGATGTGTGGGACGGCATTGTTCAGGGCGTGTCGTCCAAGGTGCAAAGCGCCGAACAACGAATCACGACCGCGACCGGCGTAAAGCCGGAATCGGGGAACACTGGCGCTTATCTCGGTCTTTCCATTATTGATACCCTGAGCGGGTTGATTCACGGCAAAGCCAATGCCGCGCAACAAGCGGTTCTCAATAGTGGCACCGGAAAATCTCTAATCAGCCAAGCCACACAAAAACAGGTGGCCGCTTTAATTGGCGATTGGCGCACCTGGGCGATTGTCGGTGGTTTGATTCTGTTATTCATGGTATTGGGCGGTGCGATTCGAGGTAAAGGAAAATGAGTTTTTTTAAAAACTTCTCTTTTGCCATTCAAAAAGTGCGGCTCGCGCAAACTATTAGCACGCCAACCTTTAACCCTAAAACAACCACGGCGGAACCGGCGATGTTTTTCCCTAATCCGCAGACTAATTTTGGTCTGGCTAAAGAGCCTGTCATTCAGCGTGTGGCGTGGTTTCAAAAACGCCCCCAGCCGTCCCCAGTGACGACGATTCGTAACATTGGCACGCCCGTTTTCCGTTTGGGACTTTTGAAGGAGCGCAAGTAATGTCCTTCTTTTCAAAAATTGTCGATAAAGTTAAAAGCGTTGTTCATAATGTTACGGAAACCGTAATAAATCCTGTCAATACCATCAAAAATTCATTTTTGGTTGGCTCCATGGGCGCGCAGGGAACCGCTGCGCTGGTAGGGCCGAACGCCACACCAAAACAGGCCGCAACGATAACAGCCGTCGGCGCCGGATTGGTTTATGGCGGTAGTCTGCTCTTAGGGCCTAACTTGGGGATTGTTCCTGCTGGTGCCGTTGGCGCGAGTGTTTTAACTGCCCCCACCGCCGTCGCTACAGCCGGATCAGCCGCAGGCGCTTCCGCTGTACTCCCTGCTGCTGGCGGCGCGGTAAATTCGGGATTATTTGATACCGCCTACGGTTCACTAGGGCTAGGCAAAACTTTAAACTGGCTGGCAAATCCTGGGGCGCCGGAAACTTCCGGCAGCACTTCATCGGGAAACAGCGGTGTTTCAACAATGGGGATTGCCACTATTCCTACCGGCATGAAATGGGTTTTAGGTATCGGAGGCGCTTTGCTCGTGCTATGGCTGATCCTGTTCAAACGCTGAACGAAAAACTGGATAAACTGATCGCGGCCCTGGCGCCGTTGAATCAGTTTGTCGATCAATGGACGCTGCGCGAACAGCGACCCGGAATGTACAATAAATTTCCGGTCGCCCTGCCATTTCGCCCCGCGGGACAGAATTCAACCGTCATTCTCGCCTTGGGTGTAGCAGATGTTTCCGCGAATTTAGAAGTAGGTTTATATGACATCACCGCCGACGCCGATTGCTTTTTCGCTTTGAATGCCATCGCTCGCTTGGATGGTGGCTATCCCTTGCGCGCTGGACTGGTGTATGGCGGTTTGCGTATTTCCGCGCAGGATGTTTTACACATTATCGCGGCCGCGGCTGGCGGTAACGTGTACTTTTCAAAGGTAGAATGACATGTTGCGCGCGGGTGGTGGCGGTGGTGGTGGCCTCATTCTACCTATTAAACGGGCTTTATATACGCTCACGGCTTCTCAGATTATTCCAACCGGCGCGGGCTTGACGCCCGTTGCTTGGGACCGGACTTTATCCGATCCCCGCTCATATGATCCATATTTATTGATGGACCCGGTGGATAATACTCTTTTTACCAATGACCCGCCTAACGATTACAGTTTTATGGCGGCCTATATGATTTGGCAAGCTAATGCCGTGGGCATACGCGTAGTCAAAGCCATTGCTAACGGAGTACAACAGCCGGGGTTGCCAGCCGATTCGCGCAACCCACCAGCTACCGGGCAATGTTTCCAAAATATCCATGGAGCACCCGCGCCTGATATAGGCTCAGACCAACATTGGATAAGCGTTGCGCAAACTTCGGGCGGGAATTTAAATCTGCTGGCTGGTTCGTGGGTTTATTTTGAGTGCCGCCCATCAATTACATCGTGATTATCTTATTTTTAATTTTTGTTATTAGCGGGTTTTTCTTTATGACGAGCGAAACCGGAAAAAATCTCATTTCCTCGATTGGCGAAACTGCGCAATCGGTTTCCGATTATGCCTTGTCGTTGGTCGCACGCTTGGAAGGATTCAGCGCCACAGTTTACAAAGACGTGGCCGGTTATCTAACCATCGGTTACGGTCACAAAATCCAGCCGGGTGAAACCGTGCCGTCGCACATCACCAATGAGGAAGCATTAAAACTATTGGACAATGACATGCAGACGGCCGCCCAAGTAGTCGATCAATATGTATCGGTACCGCTTTCCGAAGGTCAACGCGCCGCGCTGATTTCATTCGTATTCAACACATCCAGCACCGACCCTGAGCGGTTCGCTAACTCCCGATTACTCGCCAAACTAAATGCGGGCGACTTTGACGGCGCGGCGGGCGAATTCGATAAATGGGTGTATGCGGGCGGAAGTGTATCGAAAGGGTTGATTACCCGCCGGGCGCAAGAGAAAGAGGTTTTCCTGTCATGATGGGAATCATCAAAAATATTCTCGGAACTCTATTGGGCTTTACCGCCGGTTCGAGTATCGCCAATAAAGCCTCCGGCGTTGTAAACTACGCAATTTTTCTTCCCTTGGGGGGATGGGTATGGTTTCATAAAGCCGATGCGGTTATCCTTCAAATGGTGGTCGAGTACAAGGGAAAAATGGAAACTTTCACACTTTTTCAAACTACTATCGGCGGTCTGGCTCTTGTCGTGGCTGGCGTATTTGTTTATGTCGAATTCCTCCGGCGTAGTAATTCGGGTGTTCGTGTCTATCCACAAATAGGACCGGGACCGTGAATGCCATTGCCATAAAAAATTGGGTGATTGCCATTGCCGCGCTGGCCGGATTGTTCATCGTCTACAAAATATATAAATGGATTGACGAAAAGGGCGCGGGTGGTGCCGCCAAGGATACGGCTGCCGCTGCCGCTGAAGCCGTGGGTGGACTGGCAACCGGAACCGTTCTGGGTGTATCGCGCACCGTGGGAATACCCGACACAGATCAAAAACTATGCGAGCAAGACATCGCCTCCGGTTCGTGGTTTTCCGCTTCCGTGGATTGCCCGGCGGGAACTTTTACCAAGGCCGCTTTTAATCGTGTTTTCAGCACCGAACCCTTGACCGGAACGACAAAATGAGCGGTAAGCGCCATCATTCCAAACTCGGAAAACAGATCATCCGCCAGAAAAGGAAAATGCGCCATGAACAAAAACGTATTGCTGTGGCTTCTGACAGCCGCTTGGATTACCGGATGCGGCTACGAAACGATAGCGCCGTATACTGACGCCAAAGCGGGAGACTGTGCCATGCCGCAATCGCTCGACTTAGTTATTCCCCTGGACATCGTTGCACCGGCGAGCAATCCGCTGCGCTTCCCTGTAAATGGAAAATTCCTTGCTGTAGACGGTGCCAGCACCGGACAGGCTACGCTAAAGATAAATACACTGTCGGACCAAGGCCGATTGATCTATCCGGGTGCCACCATGGCGCCGCCGGATGGTTTTTCAGATCTATATTTCAGCTTTGCCGCGCAACCGGGGAAGTTTTTACATATCATCTATGGGGATGCGCCGGATATATTGAGTGCGGGTTCAAAATCCATTCCTGATCCGGCATTGCCTGGCACAACTTATATAAATAATTCTGCGGTAACAGGCGCTACTATTATTGTAACCGCCGCGCAAAATGTTAATGGAATAAAAATTTTGGGCGGAACTGTATCTATTTTTACATCGGCCGTTGCAAATGCCAATGGACGCTGTGGAATAAGCCTAAACGGAACTACTACATTTATAGACGTATCGAGTTTTAATGCTGTAGCAGGAACCCTTGAAACTAAAACTGCGGAGATACCACAAATTTATATACCGCCTGGAATATATTTACAATGGGATCATCAAATCATAAATCCTAATGCTGGAGCAAGCATCGTTTTAAATTATTCTTTGCTGTGAAACTTTTCCACGTTCTATTAATCGCGCAGTATATTTATTCTCGCCTGTTTAAAAATCCTGCTGTATAAACTTTAAGCTGTATAAATATTAAGCACCCGTGTGTGTAATCACACCGCCGACGAACGGTCAAAAAAGGACGACTTCCATTTCGT
>JBGQLC010000004.1:0-12284 GCA_041499885.1 Minisyncoccia bacterium | reverse complement strand
GCATGACCGCTATCTGAACGACTACTACGGCTCATCGCGGAAGGAAATTGCGAATGTCTTGCAGTTCTCTTCCGGCATTTTTGCCCTAACGCCCAAGGGTGCCGCAGCCGTTTACAAGCTGAGCGACGAGTGCAATGTCGGCGTTGTTCTGCTTCTGCCGGAATCGGAAGACGTTCTGTTGCACAACTTCGATCGCCGCTCAATAACCGATGTGGGAAAACGCAGGATGCTCATCGAAAAGGCCAAAGAGTTCAAACTTGGGTCAGCGGTGACGAATTATGCCACTGTCCACCTTTCTGGTGATTTCAAGACAGATAAGTCGCGCATTCTAGCGGCTATTGCCCCCTATATTCTCTAGCGTTATCAAACGCAAAGCCCTCCGACTGTCGGAGGGCTTTTTTTGTTGCGGGGACTGGAGTCGAACCAGCTTCGAGAGCTTATGGGGCTCCCAGGGAAACCGTTCCCATCCCCCCGCGGTATTTACGCTACTCTATTATATAGAGGGAACAAGGATTGTCAAAAACATGCTTTAATGATAAAAAATTGATGATGCCAGCGTAGCTCAGTGGTAGAGCAGACGTTTCATAAGCGTCTGGTCGCAGGTTCGATTCCTGCCGCTGGCACAAAAATTATGAGCCACGAAAAACATCAAATCCCCAAAGAGAACGAGTTGCCTTTGGATATTAAAAAATCCGAAAAATTTAAGTCGCCGGGAATGGAGACGAATATTTATAAGACAGACGTTGTCGGTCATTCCGAGGAGCCGGGCAAAACCGAAAAAATAATTTTGAAGGAGGTAAAGAGAGAAGACTTCGATTCGTTGGAAGAGGCGGAGGCCAGCAAGAGGTTTTATGAATTTTTGAAAAGCGATCCGAAATTTTCAAAGTTTGTCCCGAGCACTCTTTGTTTTGTCGCGCGAATGAACGAAGGGGGTTCCGCAAAGAGCTATCGGCTGCAGCGCCATATCGATGGGCAGACTATAGATTCTATCCCGGATGAAGAGCTTTACAAAGATAAAAAACTGGACGAGGAACTTCTCGAGTGCGTGGACGGGTTAATAGATATTTTTGAAAAACAACAGGAAGAGAAAGGTGATTTACCCGACCTTTACGGCCAAAAAATTGTCGCCAACACTCTTTTTAATCCGCGTCACACGACGAATCTCATGATTGCTGGGAAGCCGGATGAAAAAGGCCAACGGATATTCTTCGTTGACACATCAAAACAGTCGCAGGGCAAGTCAAATAAAGCGATAGATTGGTATCAGAAAAATGTGGGCGGTCCGGCTCAGCTTTTGCAGCTTAAACGTTGGCGCGAAAAAATATTGAAAGAAATGTATGCCAAAATAGAAGGGGGTAAGGAAGAAGGGCAGCTCCCACAGGCAGCTTCATAAAAAGGCGCTTTTCACGCATCCTATAACGCAAGTCACTTGGGTGGCTAAAAAAAGGCCCGCGGATTGCGGGCTTTTCCCTTGCGGGAAAGGTTCAGACGAAAAAGGTGAGAACCTTGAGGATGGCGAGCGGAGGGATCCCCATGTAGTAGTCCTTGGGAATCGGTCCCCAGAACGTCGGCATCCACCATATTTTTCCGGCGCGGCCTTCGGAGATGAATTTCTTCGGGCCGTAACAAGGATGGAAGAAAAACCAGAGGTAGTCCTCCACGGTTCCTTGGAGCAGGAACCAGAACCATGTGTTCAGTTCACGCCGACCCGACCATTCGAGGCCCATGAAGAAAGGGAGATGGAAGAGCAGGAGGATCATCGGGATTCGCCAAGTGTGGTATCCCGTCATGGGTTTCACCGGCCCCATGATCGTTTTCCAGATCTTGTAGTACCACTTGCCTGCGTCCATCGTTTTCCAGCAGTTCAAGTTTAGCGACCACCCGGTTCCCGGTTGGGGATTTTGGTAGTCCACCTCAAGCTGGAGCTCGACATTCGCATCAAACAGCGAGAAAAGGATGACGAACGTTAGCATCGGGCTTACGAACCATGCGAGTCCGGCGAAAACAAGGACCACGGCATATTTCACGGGAGACCTCCTTTGTTGAGTAAAAGTGCTGATTTGCGTTTCGCAAACTGCCCACATAATAGCGAATATTATTTGAAATGTCAATGCTCTCACGAGGTCGGTTCAATTGATAGAGCCCTTATGTTCGGCGTTCGGCGCAAGTTCATCGCGCATATTGACTTTACATAGTCGGTTCGCTAAATTGAGCGGCAATGGGCTTCGCGCGCATAATTTATAGCGTTGCGAAACGATTTTTTAAAAACCGCTGGATTTTGGTCGGCGCGATATTGATTATCGGCGGAACGGTTTACGGACTGGCTTTTGGATTTATGGTGCCGCGATTTGTGAACAACGCGACACTTTTAATTTCCGGAGCATTTAGGGAAACAATCTCAAGCGCGCCACAGAAATTGGCAGCGGAAATACCTCTTGGCGGCGGGGCCACGCCTCAGTCAAAGTCTACGAATGTGTCGCAGCATGGAGCATCCGCAAGTAGTAACGCGGAAGAAGCGTCACGGGTTCCGGCCACCCCAACCTCCGTAGTCCATAATTCAGAGAATGCAGTCAATGTCACGCAGAGCACAAATCCGAAAGGGTCGGCAAAAATTTGTTCATATCACACAGCCGGCGTGGATACACATAAAATTGTTTTGAGCGAGATCGCCTGGATGGGCACAAGTGATAGCGCAAATAACGAATGGATAGAACTGCACAATCGCTCGGGGCAATCAGTGTTTCTTGCGGGTTGGCACTTGCTTAGCCGGTCCGGGCATATAAATATTTCTTTTGCAGAGGCCGACAGCATCGCGGCAGGCGGATTTTACTTATTAGAGCGAACGGATGACAACACGCTGCCGACGATTCGCGCTCAAAAAATTTATAGCGGCGTTTTGGAAAACGCGGGCGACGGACTGGCGTTGTTAGATGATTCGTGCGATGTGGTCGATGATGCCGATGACGGCGGCGGCTGGACAGACGGAGATGCTGTGGCCAAGAAGACGATGGAGCGAAATGTTGATAATTTTGGCTGGCATACAAGCGCTCTTTCGGGCGGGACGCCGATGGCTGGGAATTCTAACCCACAACCGCAGCAAACAGCCCGCGAAAATTCGTCCGTTTCTACGCCGCCTAGCTCAACGCCGCAAAGTACGGCCGACGATGGCGCTGGGACTGCTCCCGTTGTCGTTCCGGCTCCTGAGCAAATTCCTGCACCTGCACCAACCTATGAGAAACTTATAATTACGGAGGTCCGCACTGCCGGCACCGACAATGTTCATGATGAGTTTATGGAAATTTATAATCCATCCGGAGCGTCGGTGGATTTGAGCGGCTGGTATATACAGAAAAAGACGAAAAGCGCCGCGCAGTTTTCTACTTTTGCGCCAAAAAGTTTGTTTGAAGGCAAAAGTATTCCCGCGCGCGGTTATTTTGTCATCGCGTATCCCTCATCGACCGAAGTTTATGATGTCGCCACAGATTATGGAATAAGCGATGACAATACGTTGGCGCTTAAAAATCCAGATGGTATTGTGACGGATAAAGTTGGGTGGGGGAGCGCCAATGATTGCGAAGGCACATGCGCCTCAAATCCTACTGCCGGACAAAGCATTGCTCGTAATTTTGCCGGAATCGACTTTGTTGATACAGATAACAACCAAACCGACCTCGTTCTCGCGTGCAGCAGCCCGCACGCTTCAAGCGCTTCGTGCCCGGTTGTTGAAGCGCCCGCAAGTACGGCGTCGGCAGAGAATCCGACTTCTAGTCCTGTGGTGCCCGTTGTGGCCGTAAGCCACCCGCTGATTCTGGAGGTACAAATTAGCGGCGGAGCGGGGAAAACTGATGAAGATTTTATAAAACTTTATAACCCGGGCACATCCTCGTTTGACGTGGGCGGATGGAAATTGCGCAAGCGTACTCAATCTGGGCTTGAATCATCCGTGAAAGTTTTTGACGGCGGCAGCACGATTCTGGCCGTCGGATATTTTATCTGGGCAAACAGCAAAAATGACTTTGCAGCCGTAATTAGCGCGCAAACATCAAGCACACAAACACTCGCGGCCAATAACAGTATTGCTCTGCTTGATTCGAACGGGAATGTAATCGATGCTCTCGCATGGGGTAGCGATCTTGTCGGGCCGTTTGGCGAAGGCTCGTCGCCTTATCCGATCAATCCCGTTGACAGTCAGCATCTAGTTCGTAAATGGGTTGGCGATAGCCCCGAGGACACGGACAATAACCAAAGCGACTTTGAGATTCAATGAAGCTTCTTGTTTTTTGATGGCTGCGGGCGTATCTTGAGTTGTATGGAACGGTTTGAGGGCGGGAAACCGAGTGAAAAAATAGAAGAGCAGAAGCACGCAGCGGAATACAAGGGAATTTTTGAACGCATTCGCAAAAATCCGCTAATCCGCACCAGCGTACTTTCGCTGGGCCTCGCCATTTCCGCATTGGGCGGGTTAGAAGTCGCTGAACGAGCACCGGGGAAACTTGCGGAATTGCATGAAATACAGCGGGAAGAGAATGTGGCCGCAAAAAAAGTAAAAATTCTGCGCGAATTGGGAGCTAAAGAGAAAAAACTTAAGGAGTTATTCGGAGAGCGCGGCGATATCGGTTATGGCGCAATCAAAAAGGAAATATGGCATGAAGCGGATGAAGCCGTGAAGAAGCGGGAAGGTTTTTCCTGGACTGCCCCGTCGCGAGACCTGGAAGAAATGTCCGTCCGCAAAATAGATGCAGCCAAGCACAAATCTGCCGCCGAGAGGCGGAAGATGGAGAACAAAATTGACGACTTGAAGGCGATGGATGGCGAGAAAGAGGTAGTTGTGCCGCACGATATCGTGAAAGATATTTTAGAGGAAACATTTCCGGAGCGTTGGGCAAAAGAAGGGCCGCGCCGAATCGGATTCCAAAAATCCGAAGACCCGGAAGCGCTAAAGCAGCTTGGCCTGCCCAAAACCTGGCGGATCGTAGCGGAGACAAGCGCCGGGGAGTCGTATATCACTTTTTATAAGCAGGCTTCACGGCAGCCGGTGGATAAGCTAATAAACAACACATTGGCTCACGAGATGGCGCACAATTTCGACTGGACTAACCTCGCGGTGACTTCGTTTGAAGAACGCATGGATTTGCTCCAGGCCATAGGCGAGCGTATTGGGTCGAAAGACCGTCTCAAATCTGATTACGTCGAAACTATAAAAAATGAAGCCAAGCAAGAGGAAAGGTATTTGAAAGCCCAGGAATATTGGGCGGAAATTTGCGCTGCATATTTTTCACACCCGAAAGAGATGAATTATAAAGATTTCAAAATCGTTGACAACTGGATGAAAAAATTCGACCAGAAATGGAATGTCGGAGACAAGAACGCCGAACGCGGGGCGATTATCGAGGCGATAAAACAAGGAGTATATTCAAAATAATGTTAAAAGCGGATATTTTACGCGACGGAGTGCATCTCGGACACCTATTAATAGAAGGCGATACGGCGATGTTTGAGGGAGACTCGGCGGTTAAATCTTTGGTCTATGGAGCTGTGCGCGATGGCATCCCGCGATGGAAAGAAATAACCCTTTCGGACAGTAAGCGAATCGTGGAGGAGGCGATAACCAAAGACGACCCGCATTTTGACCTGGCGCTGGTGGTTTGGCTGCGCCGCGAAGGGTACGACGTATTGGAAGACCATTCGGAAGTTGACTTGGCCATCGAGAAATTATTGGGCCAATTACCAGCCGCTGAGAAGTGGCAAAAAATAAAAGTGGAAACGCAAAAAGAGTTGCCGCAAGCAAATTTTTTGGAAAAAACCTATTTGCTTGAAAAATTGCGCGAGGTCTTCAAAGAAAATAAATGAACGAGAAAAAAATTTTTGAGAAATCAGCCGAAGCCGAATCAAGTGAGGCGATTGTCGCCCACAACCTTGAGATGCTGAAGGGCGACATGCAGCGGCTCATATTAAGGGAATCGATTGGCGGGAATGCCGGCGGAGAAAAAATTGACGGGAAGAAATATCCTTGTGTCGCCGCTAATGGGTTTGCCGACAAAGGCGGGAAAATCATTGCCTTCGGAAATTTTCAGGAGATGAATCCGGATGTTGTAAGCGATAATATCGGATTTACCATGCGCATCGCGCTCGACTTGAATACGAAAACATTTACCCAGCGGATGAAAATCACTTCTATTTTAGGCATCGAAAAATTTGCACCGGATGCGCAAAAAGCATTACGCAGCGTGGCTGACGCGTGGAATGCGGAGAACTGGCCCGAATAAAGAAAACGACGGATAAGGGTGTTATAATTTAATCGTTAGGAAAAAGAACATTTGTTGATGCCGTTTTTCAGTGCAATCAAAAGTTTCGCCGCGTCCGTCCAAGGGCAATTCATGCTCGTAATTTTTTTAGCTATTTTGCCGATGATCGGCCTTACTGTCTATACGGATATAGCTAGCAATCAGATTTTAAAAATCGATGCGCAAAACAGTATTTTGCGCGTGGCAAATTTGTCCGCTATCGAGCAGCAGCGTTTGATCGATGCAGGTGGGCAGATATTGCTTGCCCTGTCGCATGTCCCAGAGATTAATAGCAAGGAGTGTGGTAAATTCCTAAGTGATACCATAGCCGAGTTCCCAGCTTACTCGACTATTTTCGTCCTTGATTCGCGGGGCACATTACAGTGTCTTTCTGGATCCTATTCCGGCAACCCCGATTTTTCCGGTCGTTCATATTTCGAGCGGGCAGTACAAACAAAAAAATTAGCGATAGGCGATTATCAATTGGGAAGAATCTCCGGCAAATATATTCTGCCTGTTGCCTTGCCGATTTTAGATGCCAGCGGGAATGTCAAAAAAGTTATCGCATTGGGGATCGACATTACCTGGGTTGGTAAAATTGCACAGAGTGCGAATTTGCAGAACGGGACAACGATAACAGTTATAGATCATAACAGTACGATTATCGGCCGGTATCCGGATGCGGGTAGTTTTATCGGCAAACCCTACAGTGCGCCAATTCTTGCAGAAATTATAACCGGCAAAGCATCAAGTGGAATCGCCGAAGGCATCGGGCTTATGGGACAGGATGTAGTTGTCGGATTCGCGGATATCGGTGGCGGACACATTATTGTTTCAACTCCAAGCGCAATCGTTCTCGCCGAAACCCGCACAATTTTCATGCGCAATCTGCTTCTGGTTTTAATTTTTGGCCTGCTGACCCTGGCCATGACACGAATCTTTGCGCAATATTTGATTCTTAGTAAAATTAAACGGATTGTAGCCGCCGCCGACGCATTTTCCTCCGGCGATTTAACCGTGCGCACAAATGTTGATTATTCCGGTGAACTAGGGACCATCGCGAAAAGTTTTGATTTAATGAGCGCTCGGCTTGCCGAGACCATCGTCGCCCTTGATAAAAAAATCAAAGAGCAGGGTTCAAGCATTGCCGAAATAGAACAAAAAAAGGAAATAGCCGAGAAAGAGCGCGCCCGAGCCGAAATTTTTCTTGCGGCAATCGGCGATGGTGTGATAGTTACCGACGGACAAGCGCGAATCGTATTTATGAATGAATCTGCAGAGAACCTTTTGCACACGAAAATGGCCGATCAGGTCGGAAAGGAGATCTACAACCTCAGATTGGAAGATGAAGCCGGAGATGAAATACCGAGAACGGCGCGCCCGGCATATCACGCGCTTGTTGAGGGCGCGAGAATTTATCCCGATCCGACAAAAACCATCTACTTCCGGCGTGATGACAAGAGGATACCGCTTTTCATCACCGCGTCACCGATAGGGAGCAAAGGCGTACTTGGTGAAATTTCAGTATTCCATGACGTTAGCCAAGAAAAAGAAATAGACAAAACAAAGAGCGAATTTGTTTCGTTGGCCGCCCACCAGTTACGCACGCCGCTCTCGACCATCAGCTGGTATGCCGAAGTATTGTTGGGAAGCGATTTGGGAAAACTGAACGAAAAACAGCGTCAATATATGGAAGAAATTTATCATTCGGACCAGCGGCTTATCGCTCTAATTAACGCGATGCTCGATGTTTCACGCCTTGAGCTCGGTACGCTTGCGATTAATACGGCTCCGGTCGACCTTCACGTTCTGGCTGATGGCGTTGTCAAAGAATACGATAGGGTTGCGAAGAAAAAACACGTTATGATTCATGCCAGCTATGAACCGCGACTACCGAAACTTTCGGCCGACGAACGGCTGATGAGAATTATTATTGAAAACCTCCTCCACAACGCGATCAAATACAGCGATAAAAACAGTAAGGTTGAGCTGAAAGTCAGCATGCGCGAAAGTCAATTTTGTATAGAAGTTAAAGACCATGGCGTGGGGATACCCAAAGCGCAGCAGCCAAAAATTTTCACCAAGTTATTCAGAGCCGACAATGCGAGGTTGATAGACCCCGACGGCACTGGGCTTGGTCTCTATATAGTGAAATCAATTCTTGATGTTACCGGTGGAACGATCTCATTTACGTCCGAAGAAGGAAAAGGGTCAACATTTAGCGTTTGTATCCCGGAGACCGGTATGCGGGGCAAGGCGGGGACGACGAGTCTGATAGAGGCCGACATCGAGGGGATAAAGACTGCCCAATAGCGTTCATAAGTCGCGATAAACGTAGTATAATTTTAAGGATATCGGCAAACGTATGAAAATATTAATTATTGAAGACGAAGATGCTCTGTGGAAGGTTTTACAGGCAAAATTCGAAAACGCCGATTTCGAGGTCGTGGTTGCAGAAGACGGACAGGCGGGGATTGACGCGGCAAAAAAAGAAAATCCGGACTTAATTTTGCTCGACTTGATTTTGCCGAAACGCGACGGATTTGAAGTGCTTGAGGATTTAAAGACTTCCGGCGAGACGCAGGATATACCGGTATTTGTACTTTCCAATTTGGGCGAGGATGAAAACCTCAAAAAAGCTCTAAAACTGGGAGCAGAGGACTACTTGGTAAAATCCCAGCATCCATTGGCGGAGGTGGTTGAAAAAGTGAAGAGTCGCCTTGCCGGAGCAAAACCTAAGGGAGCAGTGGTAAAAAAAGAAGCACTAAGAGAAGTGCCCAAAGAGGTTGTCAAAGAGTTGCCGCTTATGCCCGTGGAAAAAGAACGAGTTGAGACTGGTATTGCGGAAGAAAGGGAAAAAGCCGAAGCGGATATCCGTTACGAAAGGAGTCGGGCAGCCGCAGCTCTGGCCGAAAAAGAAAGATTGGAGGCGGCTCTAAGCAAAGCAAAAAGGAAATCTGAAATGCCGGGTAAGGTGAAAACGAGGACAAAAGTTGTAGTTGTTGAGAACTCAAAAACCGCTGCCGCGCTGTCGGCGGAGAAGCTAAGAACTGAAGAGGCTTTGGCCAAAAAAGAGCAAGCCGAAGCTGCGCTGGCTGCCGAAAGAAAACGGGCGGAAGTCGCCCTGGCGGAAGAGAGGAGAACTGTCCAGGCGGCCTTATCTGCCGACGGAAAACTCTCCGGCGCCGCCCTCGCTGAAGCAAAAAGAAAGGAACGGGAGATTCTCGCGGAAAGCAAAAAATTGAGAGCTGAACTTGCCGCCGCAGAGCGAAGACAAGCGGCTGCTGTCCTGGCTGCTGAAAAAAGTAAAGCGAAGGCGGTTCTTGCGGAGAAAACACGGACAGGGTCTGCTGTTGTAGCAGAAAGAAACCGTGCTGAAGCCGCGCTCGCTGAAGAAAAAAGAAAAGCAGAAGAAGCTTTGGCTGAAGAAAGGAGCAGGGCAGAAGCAATCTCAGTTGCGGAAAGAAAGCTGGCGGAAGCGGCGCTTGCCGAAGCGAAGAGAAAAGAAAAAGAAATTCTTGCGGAGAGCAAGAGATTAAAGACTGCGCTTGCTGCCGAGCAGCGGAAGCAGGCGTCGGCGGTCCTAGTGACCGAAAAAAGAAAAGCGGAAGAAGCTTTGATCAAAGAAAGGCGTAGAGCAGAAGAGGCATCTGCCGCGGAAAGAAAGCGTGCGGAGATGGCGCTTGCCGGGGCAACAAGGAAAGAGCAGGAGATTCTCGAAGAAAGCAAAAAATTGAAAGCCGCGCTTTCGGCTGAACAGATAAAAGGCGTAAAGGCGATCCTGTCGGGCAGCAAACAAGCTGCAGTGGCTCTTGCTGCGGAAAGAAAACGCGCGGAAGAAAGGCTGAGCGCCGAAAGAAGCCGTGGCGAAGCGGCCTTAGTCGAAGAAAAACGAGAAGCGGAAGCAGCTCTGGCCGAAGAGAAGAGAAAAGAAGAGGTGCTCGTTTCAGAAAACAAAAAAGTTAAAGTCGAGCTCGCAGCCGCAGGGCGGAAACAAGCGTCAGCGGCCCTTGCGGCAGAAAAAAACAAAACTAAATCCGTTCTTGCGGAGAAAGCGCGGGCGAGCGCAGCGATTGCCGAAGTAAAGAAGCAAGCCGAGGCCGACGTCATCGCGGAGCGGAAGCGCGCAGAAGCGGCCCTCGCCGAAGAACGTAGAAAAGAAGAAATAATTATCGAAGAAGGCGAAACGGCAAAGGAGGCATTGGCTGCCGAGAAGACAAAAGAGGTGAGTGCGGTACTTGTCGCTAAAAAACGCGCCGAGGCCGCTCTTGCAGTAGAAAGAAAACATGGAGAAGAAGCTTTGAATGCTGAAAGAGAACGCGCCGAAGTAGCTATCGCTGAAGAGAAAAAAATGGCGGAAGAAATGATTGCGGAAGAAAAGAGACAGGCGGAGTCGGCGCTGGCTATAGAAAAAAGAAAAGAAGAGACGATTCTTGAGGAGAGCAAGAAAGCGAAGGCGGAACTAGCCGCCGAGCGGACAAAACACGCCGACGTCATCGAAGGATTAACGGATTATTACGAAAACAAAAAACCGGCGAGCGGCGGTAAGGCTTACTCTGAGGTTGTTGAGGAAAGTAAAAAGTTAAAAGCGGAATTAGCTGCCGAGCGGGCGAAAAAGGAAAAAGAAATCTTCGGAGAAAAAATGCGGGCGCAGGTGGCGATTGCCGAAACAAAGAGGAAGGCGAAGGCCGAAGTTATTGCCGAAAGAAAGCGCGCCGAAGTTAAATTGGCAGTAGAAAAAAAGAAAGAGCGAGCAATTCTTTTGGAAATCAAAAAAGCGAAAACCGCACTTGCTTCAGAGCGTAGAAAACAGATTGCTGCGGTTCGGACTACGGAAAAAACAAAAACGAAGTCAATTCGTGTTGAAAAATCGCGAGCCAGTTCTGCGGTCGCCGAAGCTAAAAAACGCGCGGAGAAAGCTCTCGCTGCCGAGCGTATGAAAGAAGCGAAGGTGGTTCTCACTCAAAAAATGCAGGCGCACGCCGCGATTGTTGCGGCGCAAAAACAGGCCAAAGCCGCTATTGCCTCAGAAAAGAAACGCGCTAAAGCCGCGCTTGCCGAAGAAAAGAGAAAGGAAAAGGCGGTTCTCGCCGAAAGCAAAAAAGCCAAAGCTGCTCTTGCCAAAATAAGGAAGCAAGCGAGCGCGTAATTTGTGAAAAGAGGGAAAAACCCACTAAACGGGGCCTTTTCCTTTTCCACATTGGTTAATCAGTTGGTTTTTGCTATAATTTATGGAGATTAATCGCCGGGATTAGTATCTAGAGGTATGTCTAAGTGAGGTATGACTGCGAAACCGCTAAAGTAATGCTAGAGTAATGGATAAAAAGCCTATCTTTCTTTTTAATTTGTCGGGTAAATTTTTATTTGCCGCGGTTTTTGTCTCCGTAGTTTTATTTTTTGGCGCACAATATGTTTTTGCGGCTGACGGTTCGGGTACGAACACCGTAAGCCCTACTTCTACGAACATCAGCACCACTGGGAACGTCTTTAACTTTACATTCACCGGGCTTGAAACTATGGACAGCGGTGGAATTCGGATTACCGCGCCGCCGGGTTGGAGCGCGCCGAACGGTACGGCCGGCACTGCAGGCTACACTACCGTGACTTCGACGGCAGTAGTTGCCGATGTCGTAAATGCCCTGGATACGACAGCGAATTGGACCGCGACTACACACATGACGCTCGCGACCTCCACCGACGTTAACACCGCATCTTCTCCGGCCAGCACCTTTTCACTTTCCAACGCCATTACGACTCAAGCCGTGGCGAACGAGCAATGGTATTTTAATTATGGTTCCGCGTCCAACTGGGGCACGGGTGTCGGCGCCTCCGCGCTTCTCCACGTCGGTATGTTCCTAAAGTCCAGCGTAGCTACCGCGAGCGGAAATCTTTCTTGGCAGGATGATGACAGCGCTAACTTGGCTAGCCCGTTAGATACAATCGCAATTCCCGCTTTATCCGCGAATACCTGGACATACACCTCTGTAGCTCTTGGCGCAG
>JBGQLC010000003.1:0-12484 GCA_041499885.1 Minisyncoccia bacterium | reverse complement strand
GTAAAACACATGGGCGCTTTTATTAAAAAATGATGGCTTGACAGTATCTATTTTTTTATTTATAATCTGGGATAGAAACTTTGAAATTATGGAGGCGTAGACGTGTTGTGTCCAGGGCTTGATCGAAAAGCTTTTCCGCAAAGGATGATAATTCCTACGATAAAGGTTGTGTCCGCATTTTGTAATCTAAGATGTTCTTATTGCTATTATAACCAGACGGACCAATCTAGACGGATAATCATTCGTCCCGATGTTTTGGAAAATTTGATTCTAAAAACAATCGGGTTTGTCAGTGGAAACGTTGTGTCTTTTGTGTGGCATGGCGGAGAACCTCTTGCGGCCGGCATTGATCTTTACGAAAAGATTCTCAATATCGAGCGCGCATCTAAATCCAGTAAGGAGATTTCCAATCAAATTCAGACCAACGCTACCCTCATCACTCAAGAGTGGGCGGGGTTTTTGGCAGAAAACAAGTTTAAAGTAGGCATAAGCGTTGATGGGCCAAAGGGTATCCATGACGCAAATCGGGTTTTTGCGAGTGGGAGAGGGAGTCATGATTCTGTAATGCGCGGATTGAAGAATCTGAACGGTGCTGGAATAATGCCCGGCGCCATAGCGCTGGTAACCAGGTCATCTCTGGGAAGAGAGCAAGAGATACTCTCTTTCTTTTCGGATTCCGGGATTAAGCGCTTTTTACTGAAGCCTTGTTTTGAGATCAATCCTGCGACTGGCCGCCTGTCGAATTTTTCAGTTACGCCAGACGAATTCGTAGATTTCATGACCAATATCTTCGAATTTTGGATACGCAAAGATGATCCTTCGATTGAAATCAGAAATCTGAGTCAGCCCATGCTCGGAATGCTCGGGGGGAGGCCATCTCTCTGCGAGTTTTCGGGACGATGCGATCTGTTCCCCACGATTGAATATGACGGGGCTGTTTCTGCGTGCGATAGCTTTCCGCTTCGGAAATATTATTTCGGGAACATCAATGAGAAGAGCTGGGACGACTTGCTTTCTAGTGCAGGCGCGAATGCCTTTGGTGCTGACATGCGGCGGAATAAAGAGCAGTGCGGAGGTTGCAGATGGCTGAACATTTGCAACGGTGGTTGTCCGCGATACTCTTTTTCTCTAGAGGAGGACAGCTGGCACAAGAACGTTTTTTGTTCCTCCAAATTGCGACTTTTTGATTATATCGAAAAAAGGATAAATCAAATTAAAAGGGGCTAAGCGCCCCTTTTTTCATCCGCAAAAAAAGTGAAAAGTTCTTTTATAAAATCTTTGTCTAATTTCATATTCGCAGCATCATAATATGCGCAAAGCGGGTACGTCTTCCAAACCAAATATTTCATCAAATTTCTGAATTGCAGGGTTTTGTATTTATCAGATCGCCAAAAACCTTTTTTATTTTGGGCGAAAGAAGATAAAAGCATATCCGGTACGGGGGTATAAGCCTTTCCATATTTGTTGAAATAGTATCCATAAGGGGCGACGGACTCGGCTACTAGCTCGCGAATTATTTCTTGAAGTCCTCTTCCGGAGGGTAGATTTACTGCCCCTTTTTTATTTTTTAGAAACTCTCGATCAATCCATTTTCGGATACTTGAACCGTCAATAGCCGTGTGTGTCATTTCGTGAAAAAGAATAGCGATGGCGAATTCTACATTCCAATTATTCAACTTATATATCGGCACCTCAAGCGTGAGGTCATCGTGGCCTAGATTCGCTCCTCCGGCAGCGGTTCGGTTTGTTGACGGAGCCGCAAATAGGTGAACCGTTATCTGTTTCGTGCGAGTCACGCCTAAAAAGCGATGAATGTCAGAGGGTAAACGCTTGCTAAAATTTTTCGAGCGCAACATTTTATTGAGCGCCGACCCCCACTTTTTGATACGAACTTGATCCCACACGCGGTTAAATTTGGGCCGGAAAATATCTATTGCTGCCTTAATTTTTACATATTCTTCTTTGGTTACCGCTTTTTTAAGTTCAGCCCACTTTTTCGATTCGATGGGTACGTAAAATCTTGCACCTAAATTCAGCGGTTTTTCATTTTTATAGTTAAACCCGTATTTGGAAATAACCACTCGATAACCCGAGAGAGCCGTCTTTTCTCTATTGCTCAATGGGCCAATCATTTTTATCCACTCTGCGTTATAATCCGGTCGACACGAAAAATGCCACTGGCTAAGGTTGGAAATAAAAAAGAACAGATTTTCTTCTTTTGATATGGAAAGTTTGAAAAGCATACTATATTAAAGATTGTAGCATTGTAAAAAAATAAAATCCCCTTTTGCGAAGGGGATTTGGAGATCTATTCTCCGGCCTTATTGTGGCTAGTGCTTCCGCTGTTGTCGTTATAGGCGGGTCCGTCGCCGTGACAATCGAGCTGTTGCTTGTGGGTAAGTTCTTCGATCCTGCGTAGGATAGAAGAACCGTCTCCAGAAGGGCCATCGATTGAAGCTCTTCGCTGTTGAGCGATTGTTTGAGTCTGATCGTTTGAGCGTGCCACCCTTGTCCTCCTTTCTTTATAAAACCGTCCGAAACCGTCGGTACCGCGGAGAACCTCATTATTAAGGCCCTGCGCAGAGCATACACTAGGTACATAGATTTGTCAACTGTCCCGTAATGGCTCAATCATATCCCCGTGATGCCGGAACGATTTTTCGCTACAATGAATCCATGACGCATGAAGAAGTGAAAAAACGGATAGTTAAATTGCGGGAAGAGATAAATAAATATCGCCATGCCTACCATGTGCTTGATAAGTCGCTCATCTCCGACGCCGCGTTGGATTCGCTTAAAAAAGAACTTTTTGACCTGGAACTGCAATACCCGGATTTAATAACTTCGGATTCACCGACGCAACGCATCGGCGGGGAACCGCTTAAAGAATTTAAAAAAGTCCGTCACGACGCGCAGATGCTTTCGTTTAACGACGCTTTCTCCGAAGAGGATATGAAGGCGTGGCTTGAGCGTATAGAGGCCTATCTCGGCCGGCGCATCGCCAGTAAGGGCGGAGCTGCGCCATTTTACTGCGAGTTAAAAATTGACGGCCTGGCTATTGAGCTGGTCTACGAAAACGGAATTTTTGTGCAGGGCAGCACGCGCGGCGACGGCGTAATCGGTGAAGACGTCACCCAAAATTTGCGCACGGTTGAGGCAATACCGCTGCGGCTTTCAGCGGCTGACGAGGTCACGCGAAACCTGCGTCGCCTTAAACTCGACCCCAAAAAATATATTCTCGCCCCTAAGCGCTTGGTTGTCCGCGGTGAGGTGTTTTTGACCAAAAAAGAATTTGCCGCCGCGAACCGCGAGCAGCTAAAAAAAGACCTTAAACAGTTCGCCAATCCCCGGAATATTGCCGCCGGATCAATTCGCCAGCTTGACCCGAAGGTGACCGCGAGCCGCAAACTCGACTCTTTTCAATACGCCATAGTTTCCGACATCGGAGCGACCTATCACGAGGAAGAGCATCTGCTTCTGAAATCTTTTGGTTTCAAAACAAACCCAAATAATCGTTCTGCGGAAAACCTGCCCGGCATATTCACTTTCCGCGACCATTGGGCGAAGCACCGCGAACGGCTGGATTATGAGATAGACGGCACGGTGGTTTTGGCAAATGATAACCGCACATATGCCGAAGCCGGTGTGGTCGGCAAGGCGCCGCGGGCCGGAATCGCCTACAAATTTTCGCCACGCGAAGCGACGACAGTTGTTGAGGATATCATTGTGCAGGTCGGCCGCACGGGCGCCCTTACTCCGGTTGCGGTAATGCGGCCGGTAAACGTCGGTGGCGTGACCGTTACACATGCCACGCTTCACAATGCGGACGAGATCGAACGTCTGGGATTGAAAATAGGGGATACGGTTATCATCAGCCGTGCCGGTGACGTGATTCCGCAGGTTAACAAAGTTTTGAAAGATTTCCGTACCGGCAAAGAGAAAAAATTCGTCATGCCCAAGCGCTGTCCGGTTGACGGCTCGCCCGTAGTGCGCGACGGAGTGGCCTACAAATGCTCCAACAAATATTGCGGAGCGCGCCACCGCGAGCAGCTGTACCATTTTATTTCCCAGGACGGTTTCAATCTTGAAGGGCTTGGCCCCAAGATCATCGACCGCCTTTTGGACGAAGGGCTTATCGTCGACGCCGCCGATATATTCACTATAAAAGAGGGCGACATAGAATCGCTTGAGCGTTTCGGCGAGAGATCGGCAAAAAATTTGGTTGAAGAAATTGTGTCAAAAAAACACATCCCGCTTTCGCGCTTTATATACGCTCTCGGCATAATCCACGTCGGCGAAGAAACCTCGCGCCTTCTCTCTGATCGTTTTCCGAAGATAAAGCACGCCATTTCCCCGCGCGAATTTTCAAAATATTTTTCAGATCTCACGCAGGAATCGCTTGAAACAACGAGAGACATCGGACCGAAAGTCGCCGAAAGCATCCGTGATTGGTTTCGCGAATCCAGAAATCTTAAATTGCTCCAAAAGCTTGCCGATGCCGAAGTGATAATTGAAATTCCGAAGCAAACCCACGCCTATCGGCCGCTCAAAGGCAAGTCGTTTGTATTAACCGGCACGCTTCAAACAATGAGCCGGGAGCAGGCCAAGGAAAAGATCCGGACGTTGGGCGGGGAAGCTTCGGAGTCGGTAAGTAAAAAGACGAGTTATGTTGTCGCCGGCATCGAGCCAGGTTCGAAATATGAGAAAGCGAAGCGATTAGGAGTAAAAATTCTTGAGGAAGCAGAATTTTTAAAGATGCTCAAGTAGGGTAGTAGCAAGAAACCAAGCGGAGTCCCGCACCAAGCTTTGCTTTGGTGCGTGGGCGAAACAACTCGGCGTATCTGTTTTGGATGAAAAACAGTCCCTCTTTTTGCTCAAGAAATAAAAAAGCCCAACATCAGTTGGACTTTTTGCTATCGTCTTCAATGTCGAATCCGGGGATTTCGCGGGGGATGAACTGTTCAACGCGCGAGATATCGGATGGGACGCCAATCGGCGTTCCGGCATCAATCGCTTTTTCGTACTCGGCCTGATAGCGAAGCATCGCATCATAGAGATCGTCGTAGTAGTTTCCGCAGGTGTCGCAGGCTTCGAGATGAATCCGTGCCGGTAAGAAAATGGGCAGAAGGCTTCGGTGAGCTGTCAGAAATTGTTTTGCCTGCGAACGAGGCACTCCTTTTCTGATGCTCGTCGCAGACAAGAGCAGCATGGCTTTGAAAATTTCTGCGACAGGACAGCTTTCGTGGTAGATGTGATTGGTCGTGTTGCTCGCCTTCATGGCCGCAAGCGTGTAGGAAAGCCAAAAATGGCAGTGGTCGCAGAATTGCGCATGGACGGTAAAGTCCCTTGGGATAACCCCCCCTTGGTCAACGATGTCGGCAAGCCGCTCTTTCTGCGAGCAGCCCATGTTTTTCTTCACGATATTCCTCCGAGTAAATTTGCTGCATACAGTATTATGGAGGTGGCGGGTTTTGTAAAGCTGACGGGTTTACATTCTCGGCAAGTTCGGATAAATTTATAACGCGAACCTTTGCAGCCGTAGTGTAGCCCGGTTAACACGTCTCCCTGTCACGGAGAAGATCGCCGGTTCAAATCCGGTCGGCTGCGCAAAAATTAAAACAAGATGGCCTTGTGCCACCTTATTTTAATTTTCTATTTAAAATAAATTATGCGGAGTTCGTGCTTCGGCTTGGCCAACGCGAGTGCCTGTATGTTTCAACCTCGCTTAGCTTGAGCGGAGTGGTCACGTTTCCGGTTCTCACGTAAAAATATTCTGCATCGTCTATTTTCAGATATACCGGTCTTGCACTTGGGGCAACCTGGATGACACATACATCTTTTTGCCCGAATGGGCGGAAACGCAATCTTACAAAATGGCGAAACTCCGGCCCGATCATGGTGTTAAATACCTGGGTAAAATGGTTTTCAAAGCCATCGCTGTCCGGACGCTTCAGCGTTTGATAATCGGCCAAAAGGCCCATCGGTTCGCGCTTGTCACTTACGCCCAGGATTAGTTCCCCTCCTTTAGTATTCATGAACGCCGCAACGGTTTTCATCGCTGCCCGCTCCAACTCCCGGTTCACGTTGCCGTTTTTGTGGTCGAAACGGAGAGACGATTTGAATTCGAGGCGCTCATGCTCATTTGTTTTTATTAGTTTTGATATATCGGGTTCGGTAAAGCTTCTGCTTTGCGGGTTGATGCACCGCTCCAATGTTCTCACTAGTTCCGCCGGCCGAGAAATATCGGCGAGGACGAAAGATGTGGCGGAGGTGCTGTTTTTAATTTGAATCGAGCCGTAGTGAAGCAATTTACCGAGTGGTCCGGAGGAAACGCTTACCGTCATCGATTTATCAAGTGGCAAAACCTTGCTCTTCTTGAAGAATACGCCGCGTCCGTAGGAAAGCTGGCCGGGTTTTATGTTGTACGATTCGTAATACCAATTGATGAATGCGTAGATAGTTATTAATAGCTGTGCGCCGGAGAGAAATAATAATTTGGCGGCATCATAGGGGAGTAATTTTGAAAAGAATAGTTGTGTGTAAATTTGGGATTTATAGCTGCCGTGGCCGGTTACAAGGAAGTAAGACAAAAAAGCAAGAAGCTCTATCGCGATAAATGTGCGAATCAGAACAAACGGACTTCGCTTTGTGATTATTTGGCCGTTCGTCATGTGAAGTCTTTTATGTTCCAAGTATAAGCTGGGCGTGGGAGTATAATCAAGGTATGTGGTTCAAGAAATTTTCCCCTCGCTTTTTACCAGCCGTCATGTTCGGAATATTGATATTAGGTGGAGGATATCTTTTGATAAAAAAACTTCAATCATATCCGGCAAAGCCAGGGGAGAATATTGTCCCGATATCTTCTCCGTCGGATACCGGCGACTTCCCAGAAATCGACAGCATAGTCCCGCCTTCCGGCCCAATCGGAACGGTAATTGAAATTGGGGGCGTGAACTTTAATGGTTTTGAAGGGGATTTAAATGCTTGGATAGAAAACGAGCAGGGAGTGAAAGGCATCATTCGCGGAGAAGCCGGGTCAAGCGCCACGGTCATAAAATTTGTCTTGAAATCCTCTTACTGCAAGAAAGACACTTCCTATTCGGGCCTTGCGTGTTCGGGATATTTAGCCGTAATTCCGGGGAAATACAAAATTTATGTTGAACCATGGGGTAATAAGAGCAACGAGACGATATTCACAGTAAAGGAGAAGTAGGGGTATCTATTGACAAATTGTAGTAAATATGTTAATCTTTAGGCGTTCTTTTAAACCTTAAAAAATAAAAAGGAGAGCGTATGAAGCGCTTGTGGATCCTGTCGGTTTTGCTCGTCATGACCCTTTCGGCCATGAAGGTGTTTGCTTCAATCTCTGCGGCTCCGGATTTCTCGCTGAAAGACCCCCAAGGGCACACGGTTTCTCTCAAGGACTTTCGTGGCAAATACGTCCTGGTCAATTTCTGGGCCATCGAGTGCCATCCGTGTCGCGAAGAGATTCCTTCATTCGCGAAGCTCGCTAAGGGGCATCCCGAGATTGTGATTCTTTCGGTTGATGTCTGGGATGCAAAAGTGACCGACGCCCAGCTTCTCGATTTCGCGAAGCGCAACGGCATTACCTACACGGTTTTGCGCGACTCGCAGAATTCACTGGCGGGAGCCTACGCGGTTCAGTCCATACCCGCCACCTTTTTCATCAATCCTTCCGGTTCGATCGTTGGCCGCTACAACGGCGGCATTGACTGGCAGGACCAGGAAGGCCGGGACCTCGTGGATAGATTTCTTAGCGACCGGATCGTCGGCTTCTCCGAGTAGCTCGCAGAGCCCCATTGAAAAATGGGGCTTTTCATTTACAAAAAAGTGTACAATAAAAGCGATGCCCTACATTGACCCGAAATACAGAAAACGCCTTGACCCGTTGATCGATAAATTGGCCGACGAGGTGGTCCACGAGGCGCGACAAGAAAAATACGACGCGGCTTTTACGGGTCTTTTGAATTACGTTTATACCCGGCTGGTTTTAAAAATCGTTAAGCGACTTTTCGGTAAAGTGCGTTATTGGGTTATCGCCGCGGTAAGCGGAGTTTTCAAAAATGCTTCGGATGAATGGTATCGTCGCGTGGGCGCCCCATATGAAGACAGAAAGATAAAAAGCGAAGGTGATCTGCCGCTTTTCCACGAAATGGATGAGCGAAAGCGTAAATAACGCTTGTGGATAAATAAGCTATCGCCAGCCTAAGAGAGGTCTATAATTGAACTATGTCTAATCCACAACTGGTTGATTATGTAAAGGAACAGATGAAGGCGGGGGTTTCGGAAGAGGGAGTAAGAAATACTCTTCACGCAGCAGGTTGGTCCGACGCGGACGTTGATGATGCTATAAAAAGCGGAAAAGCACCGGTCGCCGCGGCGGCTGGGCCAGCTCAGGCTGGTGGAGCAATGAAGCCCGCCATGGTTGAGGATGTCCGCGCGGCAATCACCCACGAAACGGCCACCGAAGCGGCTCCGGAAGTTATGGAGGTGGTTAGCACTTCAGCTCCGGCAAAAAAATTGCCGCTATTGACCATTGTTTTCGGAGTTACCACGGTAATATTTTTGGGCGCAGCCATATATCTTTACATGAGCGCTTCGGGCAGCCAGTTGAGTGCGCAAGTCAGTGATCTCTCGGCGCAAAATAGCAGCCTACAGGCACAAATTGCCGGCTTGACCAAGAAAAATACGGATTTAACAAACCAAGTAGCCGCGCTCACCGCTTCGAGCACGGTCTGGGCGAGCGAGATCGCTTCACTTACCGCATCCGGGACGCTTTGGATGAACGAACTTTCGCTTTTTGCAGCCCTGCCCGAGCTTGGTGTCTCGCCGACCCCGATTTCATTAACCGGTGTTGTGGGTGGAGGTGGTAAGAACGCATACACAGTGGCTGCTCCCGACGGAGTAAAAATCCTTGTCCAAAATTCAAAAGATGTGAAAGTTGATGCAGCGCTAAAGCCGTTCATCGGCTCTTCAACACAGGTCATGGGCATACATTTGCCGGGCTCGAATTCGGTAACGGTTACTAGCGTGGCCGGAGCGTCGGTGCAATAGCTTATTCCTCCTCTTCGAGCAGTCCCAATTCTTTAAAGGCTTTCGCGTAAATCCCTATGGCGCGTTCGGCAATCGGACGCGTCATAGGCGTTTCATGTTCGTGCGCGATATCGTTTCTTAGCTTATGCGCGGTCCAGATCTCTTCAATGTTTGAAAGCTCTGCGCGGCGGACTTGTTTCAATCTTTCGCCCATGTTCGTCCCGCGATAGCCGGCGGCGGCAAGGGCTTTATCGAGCAGACTGTCGGCCTCGATAAGCGCGAGCTTTAGCGAAGCTTCGCTGTCGGACGCAAGATGTCGTTTGATTTGTGTCCATGCCTTTAGCGTTCTTTTCTTTATTAATTTTTTGCTGTGCAGCACATCTTTGGCCAAATCAAGCTCACGTTCAATCCAGCCGGCGCGGATTGCGAGTATTACGGCAAGTCCCAAAAACACGAGAGTTAAAAGTACACCAAGCGACTTTAACAGGACGATGTCTCTGCCGAGTGAGTCGATAAATCTAATTAAGGCGTTCATAAAATTGTCCGATGCCTAAAATGTCAGCTTCGTGGAAATGTCGGCCGATGAGCTGGAAGCCTACGGGAAGAGGCGAGGAGTCTTTAACCGGAATTGATAGCGCCGGAACTCCGGCGAGGTTCGCGGGAATGGTAAAGATATCCGAAAGGTACATCGCGAGCGGATCATCTGTTTTCTCGCCGAGCTTGAACGCCGGCGTCGGAGTGACCGGTGCCAATATCACATCAACTTTTTTAAACGCGGCGTCAAAATCCGCGCTCACCAGCGACCGGACCTGCTGAGCTTTTTTGTAATATGCGTCATAATAGCCCGATGAAAGGACGAATGTGCCGAGGATTATGCGCCGCTTTGTTTCTTGTCCGAACCCTTTCCCGCGTTCCTCAAGATATACGTCCGAAAGTGTTTTGGCGCCCGCGGCATGCTCGCGGCCGTAGCGGATGCCGTCGAAACGAGCAAGGTTGGCGCTTACTTCGGCCGGCATAATTACGTAATAGCATGAGAGCGCGTATTTGGTATGAGGCAGGGAGATTGGAGTCAACCGCAGACCAAGGCTTTTTAATTTATCCATGGCCGAATCTATGCCGTGCGTAACCGATTGGTCCAAGCCGCCGGAAAAATATTCGTCAGGTACCCCGATTTTCAAATGCTCCACTGAGTTTAGTTCCGGTGACAAAAGCGAGTTGTCGTATTTGGTTTCCGCAGATGTGGCATCAAGCGGATCGCGCCCGGAGATCGCGACGAATAAGATCGCGGCATCTTCAACGGTTTTTGTGATTGGGCCAATCTGGTCTAAACTTGAGGCCATAGCAATTAATCCGGAACGCGAAACCGCGCCGTAAGTGGGTTTCAATCCTACGACGCCGCAGAAAGCAGCCGGCTGTCGGATTGAACCGCCGGTATCGGAGCCCAGCGCGGCTATGGCCATATGCCCCGCAACCGCTGCGGCCGAACCGCCGGACGAGCCTCCGGGGACCCGCTCAATATCGCGCGGATTTTTTGTTTTTTTGAAAGCTGAGTTCTCGGTGGAAGAGCCCATCGCGAATTCGTCCAAGTTTGTTTTGCCTAGAAAAACAGCTTTCCGGTTTTTCAATTTTTGGATTACGCCGGCATCGTAGCTTGCGATATGATTTTCCAAAATTTTTGAACCAGCCGTGGCATGGGCTCCTTTGATCAGAATATTGTCTTTGATGGCGAGCGGTGCGCCGGCGAGCAGCCCAATTTCTTCTTTGCGCGCAAGGGCGAGGTCCGTCGCTTCAGCTTCGCGGAGCGCAGGCTCTTCCAAAAGCTCAAGATACGCTCCGATTTTTTGGTCACTTCTTTTGATGTGCTCAAAAAACGCTTGTGCCACTTCCAGCGCGGAAAACTCTTTTTTTAAGAGTCCGTCGTGAAAAGTTTTAATAGTCAGCTCGTGTAATGGATGCGGCATGTTGTTTTTAGGATAATATCATTACTCAAAGACAGGCGGGACGGAAAGGAAACCGCCGTCTTCTTTGGGGAAGCCGTCATGTCCCGCTCCGCGGTTTGTGTTTTCGCGCTCTTCGTCTTCGCGGAAAATATTAGTTAAACGCGTGCCGCCGTTCATCGGCTCAACGCCGTCGGTAGGAACGCTATTCAACTCTTTTACATGTTCCAGAATATTCTGCATATCGTGGAGCAGTTGTTTTTCTTCTTCCGGCCGCAACTTGATGCGGGCGAGCTCGGCTAAATGTTCTAGCTCTTTTTTGTCGATTAGCGAAGACATAGGTTCATTTTAGCTTGCTTGCGCGGTTATGCCAAAAGATAGCTTCAACTGGCCGGAAATCCCAGGCATGCACCGCCGGAGCTTTCTTTTCACTCGAATTGCTTATTGCCTTCCCACCGCCGAGGTAAAAGCCGATATGGCCGTGCGTTTCCCCATTCCGATATTTGCGCGGGGCCCAAAAAATAACGCTGCCGGTTTTCGGTCTTTTTATTTTTTTCCAACCGGAGCCGACAAGGTCGCGTATTGTCCCGTCAACGGTCGTGTGAACAGCGCCAATCAAGCCGAACATGGTTAGTACGCCGGATATAAAAAAAGCGCAACTCAAGCGGCCATTATCCAAAATATCGACACGTTTCTTCCCTTGTCCGAAATAAAGGTGTCGGAACATTTTGCTGCCTGCTGTAGCCCGCGCGAATTCAAGATAATTTATTTCGGTAAGCGGGATCAATTTTTCCTTAGGCTTCATTTATTTGATTAAAGCATCGCGACAGCGCCGATGCAACGCCCAATCGCTTATTGCCTAACCGCCATATCGGGAATAGAATATTGGCAGTTATTTTTTAACAGAGGAGCAAGCGTGGCTACAAAAATCATGTATTGCGCCACTCCATCGCGCCTTCGGCATAAGAGCGGAGAGGTCAAGGAATTCGCTCGCAAAATGGGCTACGTTCCGGTGATTCCGTTCGACGTAGGTCCGTTCGAGGAATTTGAAGGTGGAAAAATCGGGCGCGCGCGCACAATTGCACTGATGCTTCAACTTGAGCGGGGCTGTGATGCCACCGGTGTCTTCGGCCTTTCCGATGGTACGATGCTCGAATTTGAAGATGCGATAATCCGCAGACAGGAAGTGCGGCTTATTCCGGAATTAGATCCGGAATGGGACATGCGCAAGGACGGATACAATAAGCAATATGGGCCGCTTTTCGGAATAATTCGCGAGCGCAACTGGCTCGTCGTGCTTGTCGGTCCGACTGCTATCGGCAAAACGTTCTGGAGTGATTGGCTGCTCGAAAATTATTTCGGGCGGTTGCGGAGAGTGCGCAATACTACGACTCGTACTCCGCGCAACGACGCCGACCGCGATTCCTACCGGTTCATTTCCGAAGAGGAGTTCAAGCGCGAGATCGACTCCGGAAATTTTCTGGAGCATGACC
>JBGQLC010000002.1:0-12649 GCA_041499885.1 Minisyncoccia bacterium | reverse complement strand
GTCCTGGATTTCCCGACGGTCTTTTTTTTGAGCGCGGAAATCGCCCGATATATCGGCGCAACCTGTAAAACCATCCCTGGTCCCCCTCCGAAAGGCCGGTCATCAACCTTGTGATGCGGGTCGCTCGTAAAATCCCGTAAATTATGTATCCGAACATCAACCAATTCGCTTTTACGAGCGCGGCTAAAAAGCGATTCTTTTAAATACGAATCGAAGATATCCGGAAATATTGTCAGGATATCAAACCTTATTTTCCGTATTTTCTTCTTTGCCTTTTTCATTCTCTTCAAGTGATTCGCCGATTGCCTTGCGCAGGGCGTCTACGTCCACATGCGGCTTAGGCTTTTCATATTGGGGACGTGACTTAGTAGGTTCGTGATGTGTCGGCGCGCTCACCTCGCGTAATGGCAAGTGTTCTTCGCGCGAAAGCGGAGGATGTGGCCGCATCCCTTCCTGTTGCGGACCCGGCCTCGACTCACCTCGATTCGGCGAAGCGGGCTCGTCTGGGCGAGGCGGATGATATTCCTCTCGTGGAGGACGTGACCTCGCCTCTCCCGCGGGCGGACGATATTCTTCGCGCGGGGCCTCAGGTCGAGGATACGGACGAAATGGCGGCCTCTCGCTCTGTTGCCTCGGGCTTAAAACGTCGGAAAGCGACCGCTCATCGCGCCGTTGAACTCTGTTTAAAATTTCCGATTCACCGGACTCCCATTCCTTCTTAATTTTTTCCTCAATTACCGCTCGGGGCACGCCGTAACGCTCTTTTGAGTTTTTAATTATAACTTCGCGGTTAGATTGGAATTCTGAGACCCGCGGCGGGATAGTTTCGGCGGAAAAAGGCGCGGCGGCCACACCGTCAATCATTAATTTCACATAAACACCGGCTTTGGGCAGATTGACCAGATCATTTTCCGTAAACTCGGGAAGGAATTCTTTTTCTAGAAATTCAGCGTCGGGCGCGCCGACACGGAACGAAACGATTGTTCCGACGTTACCGAAAACCGCATCACGCACTTTTGTATTTTTCTCATGAACCAGCTGGCCGATGTATTGATGGGTCAGAGTCAAGCTCAGGTGGTATTTACGTGCTTCGGAGAGAATGCTGGCGAAGGATTCGGTCGCAAAATTTTGGAACTCATCAACATAAAGGAAAAAGTCTTTGCGCTGGGCCTCCGGCACATCGACACGCGACATCGCCGCAAGCTGCATGCGAGTTATGATCATGGCGCCGAGCAAGGCGGAATTATCTTCGCCGATTCTGCCCTTAGACAGATTAACAATAAGAATTTTCTTTCCGTCCATTATCTCGCGCATATTAACTGTTGAGTGCGCCTGGCCAAGGATGTTCCTGATCAGCGGGTTCGAAACGAACTGGCCTACTTTATTCTGAATAGCAGCCACGGCCTCCGTCTCAAGCCGCTGGCTGTAACGCGCGAATTCTATCGACCAAAACGCCTTGACCACCGGGTCTTTCAAGTTGTCGACTATCTTCTTCCGATAAGTAGGCTCGGAAAGCATCCGCATAATCCCCAGAACGGTGGAGTCGGGATATTCAAGGAGCGCCAAAAGAGTATTGTTCAGAATATATTCCATACGCGCCGACCAGACATCAGGCCATATTTTTTTAAAAATACCCATCAAACCCGAAGCAATAAGATGGCGGAATTCAGTCCCGGCTTGCTCCAACGGATTAAAAGCGATCGGGTTATCCAAATCGCCGGGGTTAAAATATATGACGTCGTCCAGTCTTTCTTCGGGAACGAAATCAAGCATTTTTTCCGCGAATTCTCCGTGAGGGTCGACAATGCCGACTCCGCGTCCGGCCAAAATATCTTCAATGGCCATATTTTCGAGTAAAGTGGATTTACCTACGCCGGTTTTCCCGACAACATAAATATGCCGCCGCCGGTCATCTACCTTAATGCCAAATTTGGTGCGTTGGTTCCTAAAATTACAAAATCCTATCGGTGTTATACCTTTATCTTCTTTCATATTTATTCAACGAGTGGGATTGAAGTGGGTGGGCCGCCTTTTTTGGATTCGATACGACCAAGCGACGGGGCAAGCACGCCTCCGGCTGGGAAGTGATATATCGTTGCCAGCTCTTCGGTATTTAAAATATACGGCTTGTGTGGCGTCAAAAACATGCGGTAACGATCGTAAATCGCCTTTTTGCGCCACAATAGGCGCAGATCTTTAAACAAACCCTCCATCTTTCCGGTTTCAACCTTTTTATTAATCACAAAACTGTTCAAGTTTTGGGTATTATATTGTCTGAAAGTACCAAGAACCGAGACTACATTTTCACGGCCAAAAGTTTCGCGTTGATCAAGATATACGAATCGAATAGCGGTCTCAAAGCCAAGCTTGGCAATTTTTTCCTCAATGGCTTCTATGATATTTTTCTTTCCCGATGCCAGATTCGGAGATTTTTCTTCCTTTTTTTGAACTTCAAGCGAGGGATGCTCCATTGGCGCTAAAACCGCCTCTTTCAGAGTAAAACCGGGGAATATTATCGGAGTCTTTTCTTTCTTTTTACCCATCAACTCATCGATAAGCTCTTCTCCTTCTTTTTTCCATTTATCATCGGCTGGCTTTATTAAAATCTGTATCCAGATCTGTTGGTCTGCCGTAAGCTTGGCCATGGCCTCGGTTAGCGCGGCTATCGGGTCTACCAGCCGCTCCTCGTCCGTTTCTTCAAAAGCCGGGTAAGTGCGTATCGGGTACGGACTTTTTTGTTTCAAGACAAGCTCGCTGCCGTGCAAATCAAACCGTTCGTTTGGCAAATTACGCGGCATGATTTTCATATAGTCATCTTCGTCACGAATCTGATTTATTTCCGTCTCCGGATATTGCGCATAGATGGCCGATTCGGCTAAATGCTTAAACTCCTTGGGCATGCGCATATAGAAATGGCTATCCCCGCCTCGCCCGACCATCTCTAACGAGAGCCAGCTTTTTTCCGCAGCGTGAAGTGAAGAAAATATCTGCTCCATCGATTTTGGAGTTTTAAGAATATTTTTCGGAATTTTTATTTCAAGCAATATCCACTCTATCTTCCGCAGCTTTTCCACGGCTTCATGTATCCGCCAAAAATCTAAAAAAACAAAAAAGGCGACCAGTGGTAAAACCAGCCACCAAATGTGCGACCAAATAAAGCTAACCGACTGAGCGATGCCCGCAAGCGTAGAGCCTGCGGAGGCTAAATAAATTTGCATGGGCCTTTACCCCCTTATTATACCTTAAGATTCGCGGATTTGATAAGCTCCGTCGGACATTCGCAAGAACATTTCCCGGTTCTGCAAATTTACCAAAATCGTGTTGGCTTTAAATGCACGCTCCTTCTGCACCGCGGTAACAATATCTTTTGATTTCAGCGGGCCGTGTTTTTTTAATATCCTTTGGATAACTTCTTTGGCTGTGCCCGGTTCGTAACCATGCTCGGCCAAGCCATAGGTCCCCCGGCCGACAAGCACAAAACGCGAGTCTTTAATCAGCTCATTGTGGACGGTTGAGGCAAGCGCGACCCTGCCGTCAAATCCGGTGCGGTTAATTTCCCCGGCGATTGTCTCAAAATGAATCGGCTCGGATTTCTTTTTTAAAACCAGGTAGATCCGGTCGCGGATAGTTTTTGGCTTTATTTCCGCCCATTCGGTAAGTCCTTTATCGCCGAACGGATTCTGGTGGATATGTTTGGAAGCGCCTAGAAAATTTTCTGCTACGCCAAGTGAAACATTCTTTGACTTGGAGAAGTTTTTAAGATGCGCGTGGTAGGCGTTGGCAAGTACCACTTCTTTGCGCGGACGCAAGTGGCTCACAAATTGTCCGACAAACTGGTTGGCAGTCTTGAGCGCGCCTTTGTCGAGATAATAGAAAGGGTGCCAGTCATTGTCTTCCTGATATCGGCTGAATACGCCGGAAGCTGCGGCAAGAAAGGCCACAGCGTTGGGATTTACCCCTTCGAACTCTTGGTTCAATTCTTTAACTAGTACAGCCTCGGAAAGAATTCCGCCGGCTGTTTTCAGGGCTTTTTTAGCAGCTTCAACAAGATCAGCGCACTGTGGAGCATCGGCCAGTTTTGCCTGAACTAGCTCGAGCCCGGCTGCTTCGATCTGCCGGACACGCTCGCGGGTAACGCCAAAGCGTTTGCCGATAGCTTCCAATGTCTCCCCTTCTCCGCTATTACCCAAAGCGAAGCGGCCGACCAAAACCTCGCGCTGACGGTCGGTCAAGTCACGTAAAAGCGGATTTAATAGTTTGATTGCGGTTTGCATATTGTCTGGAGCATTATAAATGCTAGCAACTTTCTTGTCAAGTGCCCTGCGCCCTTTTAGGTTTGTCGGTTGGTGAGACGCTGCCAGACAAGTAGCAATGGGCTAGCCACAAAAATAGAAGAATAGATGCCCGTGGTGACTCCGACGAGCAGGGTAAGAACGAAATAGTGTAGGTTAGCCGGGCCGGCGAAGTAGAGCGCCAAAAGCACCAGAATCAGTGTAAGCGATGTATTGATTGACCGCCCGAGCGTTTGGTTAACGCTGGTATTTATAAGCGCGCCGAACTCGGCCTTGCCGCGATCTAGAAGCAGATTTTCGCGAATGCGGTCAAAGACCACGATGGTGTCGTGGACCGAAAAGCCCATCACCACAAGCAGGGCTACAACAAAATTGCCGTCTATTTCCACTCCGGCGTATCGGCCCAAAACAGCCAAAAGTCCGGCCGGTATGGAGACATCGTGAATCAGAGTAAAAAGAGTTATCCAACCATATTTCCATGAGCTGACCGGACGAAAGACCTTCCTAAAGGCATAAGCGATATAAAGAGAGATTCCGATCAGAACCAGTATAAGCGCAATAATAGAATTATTTTCCAGTTCTTGGCCGACCGTTGGGCCAATCGACTGATAGCTCATCTCATCGAATGATGGATATTTCGCCTTCATGTCCGAGATGAGTTTTTGATGCGTTGCCTCGTCTATCGACGGCAGGCGGACCAGAAAGCTCCCGTTCACGGCGTCGTAACTTGCTCGCGCATCTTTAATCTGATCATTGTCGGCGAGGAAGGATTGAACAGCTGAGGCATCGAGCGCTGAACCAGGGGCCTTGAATTGCCAAAGCGTGCCGCCGAGAAAATCGATGCCACGATGGAAACCGAACAAGACTATCGCCAAAATAGACGCTCCGACCAAAATACCCGAAACGGTTAAATAAATTTTTCTGTTACCGATAATGTTTAACATAAATTTATATTTAGTTGGTACGAATCGCTGAGGCCGGTCCGGTTGGTTTATCTTTCATAAAAGCCTTGAGCAATAACCGGGTGGTGGTAATCGCGCTGAATAAGCTGACCACCACACCAATAAACAAAGTAAGGGCGAATCCACGCACAAACGAAGACGTAAAGTAGTAAAGGATAACCGAGGTGATTATCGTTGAAGTGTTGGAGTCGCGGATTGAAGGCCATGCTTGGCGGAATCCTTCATGCAAGGCAGCTGCTCGCGATAAGCCGCGCTTTAACTCTTCTTTCACGCGTTCAAAAATAAGGATGTTGGCGTCAACTGCCATACCGATGGTCAGAATAAAGCCGGCCAAACCGGCAAGCGATAGCGTTACAGGAACTATCTTGAAAATACCGAGCGTGAGGGCAATGTATATGAGAAGTGCGAGCGAGGCAAAAATCCCCAGATAGCCATAGTAAATAATCATGAAAATCATAACCAACAACGTGCCGATGGCTCCGGCAAAAAGCATTTTATCAAGCGAGTTTGAACCGAGGCTGGCGCTAACCGTTTGCTGGTCAATCAGGCTGATCGGCGCGGGAAGCGCTCCGGCATTGAAACGCTCGACCAGAGTTTTCGCCTGGTCAATGGTAAATTTGCCGGTGATCTGCGCTTTGCCGCCGGAAATTTTACTTTCCACCGTCGGCATTTCAATAAGCTGGTTATCCAAAAAAATTGCAACCGGTTTGCCGATGTTCGCGCCGGTAATTTGTTCAAAAATTTTCGCACCTTCGTCGTTAAAAGATATGGCGACTTGCGGCGCTTGCGTGGTCGGGTCGAAGGTGAGTTGCGCTCCGCTTACATAACGTCCGGTCAAATTGGTGCCGATAAATGTGGTGCTGGCCCCCTGCCCTTCCACTTCTCGGAAGTCCAAAAACGGCGTTGCCCCGATTTGGCTGATGGCATCGCCGATATTTTTCACTCCCGCGAGTTCGACTATGAGCTGTGGTTTATCGATAGATGTTTTGCCGACAAAAACCTGCGGCTCGGCAACACCGAAAAGGTTCACGCGCCGTTCAATAACGTCGCGCATTCCGTTCAGCACTGAGTCACGGTCAGTAGCCGCAACCTGCGAAAGGTCAATTTGATAAACCAGGTGGCTTCCGCCCACAAGGTCCAATCCAAGGCGCCACGGCTGCCATTTTGCGAGCGGCGAAGCCGGGTAGACAAAAAAACCGGCGACAATCGCCACGAAAACAATCAGCGTCAGCCAAAACCCGGAATTTTTTTGCATCGAAAATGATTGTACCAGATTAAGCTATTAAGTCAAAAGGTCGTTGACGACTATGCAGTAGTGTAACTATAGTAAAAGCAGCCGTTTTAAATAGAGGGGCGAGAATGTCGAGACCGGTAAATATCCGCGTACGATTCGACCAGGCTATGCATAAGTTCGAAGTCCCAATCGGACAGTGTAGAACTTTAAATCGTGTTCCAGACCGTCTCGAGCTGGTTACTAAATTCGCGTCAGGTGAGCTCATCTGTTTCGATGTAGACAAAATAGGACAGATACTCATCCGCGTGCTCTCCGTTTCACGGCTTCAATCTTTCCCCGATCAGGACACCTGGGATTGCTACGGTGTGGTCGCAAATGATGACCCGGAAAAGCGCGGAGAGATCACATTTAAAGCAATGGTTAATTTCCGCTCCGGCGGGGGAAGTATTTATTTCGGCATGCGACAACAAAAATCCGAGGAGCAACCGGAATAAAATCGATCTGTTGCCGTCACATATGTGGCGGCTTTCTCTTTACGCAAAAGGCGCTTTGTATTAAAATTTTGACGTCCTGCCCCCATAGCTTAGTGGTAAAGCAGTTGCCTTTTAAGCAATTGACCATGGTCCGATTCCATGTGGGGGCACAAATCTAATTTTCTTTAATAACCGAATGGAAAATAAAAAAGAGGAATATTGGCTGTTGAGCCTTTTTTTGATAAGTATAGTCGCTGATTTTTTCCATTTTACCGACAATATTCTTTATCTTTCTGAATATCCTGATCCGCCGGGCATAACTCCAATGGGCATTATTCGATTCGGCCTAATCATGGCGGCAATCGGCATATCGGGATATTGGCTCTATATAAAACAGAGGAAGAAACTATCGTTCTGGGTGTTTTATGCCTATTGCTTTATGAGCATGGTGGTGTTGGGGCACTACTTGCCGGTATCTATGCAAAAGATTCACGGTTCGTTCACCGACATTCCTTTTAGGATACACTTTTTTATTTTCCTGGAAGCCATCACCACGCTTACCCTGATGGCGTACGTAGTTTATCTTCATTTAAAAACTTCCCATTCCAATAAAGAGACGTAAAATAAAAAATACCGTCGTAAGCGGTATTTTTTATTCTTCCGCTTCCAAATCTTCCAAAAGTTTTTTTGCTTTGCTGCTTAATTTTTTTGGTGTTTTCATAGTTAGGTCAACCAGCAAATCTCCGTGACTGAAACTACCGAACCTCGGCATGCCTTCTCCGGAAACGCGTACGTATTCTTTAAGATTAAAATGCGGAGGAATCGTTACCTCGATATTTTTCCCTTTGATGGTAGGAATGACGAGCGGCTTACCAAGCAGGAGGTCAAAAACACTCATCTCTTTTTTTATAACCAGATCGTCACCCCTGCGTTCGAAGAGCGGATGCTGCTTTACCCGTACCCGTATATAAAGGTCGCCGGCTGACGCGCCATGTTCCCCTGCTTCCCCGGCGTGGCGGATCTGAATAACCTGATTGTCCTGAATGCCCTTTACGATATCCACGACAATTTCCCTCTCGCCGGAAATCCGTCCGTGTCCTTTGCAGGTCGGACAAACTTTATTCGGAGTTTTTCCGACACCATGGCACTTTTCACATTTTTCCACGCGCGCGAAATTACCAAAAAATGTTCTACGTTCTACACGCACTTCCCCGCGACCGTTACACGCCTCGCAAGTTTTGGTTCCGGCAGAAGGATCGCCGCCCTGCCCTTTGCAGGTCGCGCAAGTAAGATGCGTGTGTATGCGCAAATGTTTTTGCGCCCCGTTATACGCGTCTTCAAGAGTAATTTCCTGCAGCGTTTCAATATCCGATCCTTGATTATATGTACGCCGCTTAGGACGGACACCCATGCCTTCAAAAAAGGTCTCGAATATATCGCCCAGATCTTCTCCTCCGCCGAAACCCTGAAATCCTCCCATGTCAAAGCCGCCGAATGGGCTTTGCCCGCCAAATCCGCCGAAAGGCTCAGCCGTGCCGAAACGATCGTATTGCGCCCGTTTGGTTTTGTCGGATAAAACCTGATAGGCCTCGTTCAGTTCCTTAAACTTGACCTCATTGCCTCCGGCCTTATCCGGATGATATTGATGCGCCAATTTACGGAACGCGCGCTTAACGTCTTCTTCCCCGGCGCTCTTATCGACGCCTAAAATTTTGTAATAATCTTTTGCCATAATAATCAGGCATACGCCTTTATGTATATTCAGCGACTTCGCGAGTCGCAGGCTCTCCGGCAATGTGGATAAGATTTAACGCAAAAAGTAATTGATAGATAAGGAACGCGACTATATTAATGGCCCATACGGCGAGCGCGGCGGTGCTGCGGATCACAAAGAACAACAACACGCCCCAGATGCCGACGAACGCGTCGCCGAACTTATTCCGCCAGCGGCCGAAGGTGGTCACGATAAGGTCATAGGCCGCCTTGGTCAAAGATTCCTGCGCGCTGACGGTTACGCCGGCGTTCTTCAATATTCCGATAATCTGGTCAGAAGCTTGCTGAGCGATTAAATCGCGTGACCCTTGCGGCAATTCCGCGAACGCGGGGTTACCGCTTATCTGAAAATCGGCGATGCTCTTCGCGAAAGCGCCGATATTATTTTTGAAATCGATTTGCGGATAAAAATTCGCGACGCTTGAGATGATTGAACCGAAAAAACTTTCAAAAGATCCTTCAGACAGAAAAAGATTGTTTTTATTAAGTTGCGGAAAGGCTAGGACTATCGCACCAAGCGAAAGAGCGGTCATAATTTTCCCCAACTCGGAACGTGTCGCGTAAAAAAATTTAAGTTTCAGCGAATTCTGCGTTCCGGCGTAAGTGTTCAGCGCCCCCCAAAGCAGGAAAAAGAATAGTACTCCCGCGGCAATGCCCAAAATTTGCAGTGACAAAGTTTGTAATGTGAACAATATGGCGATTACTTCGAGCGCGATTACGCCAACTCGGCGCATTTTTTGCGTGGCCAACAACGTATTCACCACGGAAAAAGCCGAGAATGCGATTGTCGAAATAACCGGCATTAGAAGATCGCCGGCCCCGGAAAGATACGCTCCGAAACTATTGCCCATCCAAAAAGCCGCACCGACAGTCAGTATGTCTATGGCTAGGGTCTTGTAAAAAGCATGAGGCAACGAGGATTTTTCGCTAACTTGTTGCACCAGGCTGTGGCCCGTTGTCCGTTCCGGGTTGGTCGGTATTGGTTGCATTATCTTTATTATACATTGCCGCGCCGATTTTCTGAATTTCGCTGGAGAGTGCGGCGACGGCGGTTTTAACCGATTCAATATCATTGCCATCCTTGGCTTTCTTCAAGAGATCTATTTTTTCGTTAATCCCGGCTTTAACTTCTTCCGTCACCTTGTCTCCGGCATCTTTCAGCGCTTTCTCTGCGGCATAGACCAGCGTGTCGGCTTCGTTCCTTGCGTCAACAAATTCTTTTTTCTTCATGTCTTCCGCGGCATATTGAGCGGCTTCGTTTTTTAGCCGCTCGATCTCGTCTTTTGACAGACTGGTTGACGCCTCTATTTTTACCGACTGCGATTTGCCGC
This sequence comes from Minisyncoccia bacterium, assembly GCA_041499885.1. Classification (GTDB taxonomy): domain Bacteria; phylum Patescibacteriota; class Minisyncoccia; order UBA6257; family 2-01-FULL-56-20; genus JBGQLC01. Next base: position 2,584 of record JBGQLC010000002.1, on the reverse strand, counting down.
TGGCCTTGTCCATCGCTTTCACGTTCAGTATTCCGTTCGCGTCGATATCGAAAGTAACTTCGACCTGCGGCACTCCGCGCGGTGACGGCGGTATGCCGTCCAAAATGAAACGTGCCAGAGTTTTGTTGTCCGCGGACATCAGCCGTTCACCCTGCGCGACATGGATTTCAACCGTAGTTTGATTGTCGGCGGCGGTCGAAAATATCTGCGTTTTGGAAGTAGGCACGGTTGTGTTTTTCTGTATCATCGGCGTGGCAACACCACCCATGGTCTCGATAGAAAGAGTGAGCGGGGTCACGTCCAAAAGCAAAATGTCCTTTACGTCGCCCTGCAAGATTCCGGCCTGCACTGCCGCGCCGAGCGCCACCACTTCATCCGGATTAATGCCTTGATGCGGGTCTTTACCGAAAAGTTTTTTGACCGCTTCCTGTATTGCCGGCATGCGCGTCTGTCCGCCGACCAAAATAACCTCGTCAATTTTCGAAAGTTCGAATCCGGCGCCCTTCGGCGCGGCCGCGGTTACCGTCTCGCGCGTAAGTTCAATCGAACGGTCAACGTATTTTTGCACCAAACTCTCAAGTTTCGCCCGCGTAAGTTTCATCAAAAAATGCTTCGGTCCGGCGGCATCGGAAGTGATGTACGGCAAATTAATTTCCGTTTCGAGCGCGGTCGAAAGCTCATGCTTCGCCCGTTCGGCGGCTTCTTTCAAGCGCTGAAGCGCCAAGGGGTCTTTGGAAATATCTATCGCCTCCTGCTTTTTATATTCTTCGACAAGATACTGCTGTATCTCTTTGTCAAAATCATCGCCGCCCAAATGCGTATCGCCACCGGTAGAGCGGACTTCCACGGTGTCATCCCCCACTTCAAGAACTGAAATATCGAATGTCCCGCCGCCGAAATCATACACAACGATTTTTTCGTTCTTTTGTTTGTTTAAGCCATAAGCCAAAGCCGCCGCGGTCGGTTCGTTGATGATACGGCGCACTTTCAACCCTGCTACCTCACCGGCATTCTTTGTCGCCTGACGCTGCGAATCGTCAAAATAGGCTGGTACGGTTATTACCGCTTCTTCAACTTTCTCGCCCAGCTTGGCCTCAGCGTCGGCTTTCAATTTGCCAAGAATTAACGCCGAAATTTCTTCCGGCGAATACCATTTGTCGCCCATCTTAACCTCAACCCCGCCGGTCACGCTCGCCTGGATTTCATAAGCCAACCATGCTTTATCGCGTTGCACCTCAGGATCGGAAAATTTGCGGCCGATAAGCCGTTTTACCGAAAAAATCGTGTTTTTCGGATTGGTGATCGCCTGCCGCTTGGCCAGCAAGCCGACCAGCCGCTCGTTGTTTTTCGAAATCGCGGCAATCGACGGAGTTGTCCGGTTGCCTTCGGCGTTTTCCAAAATTCGCGGTTCGCCCCCTTCGGTTACCGCGACCGCAGAGTTAGTTGTCCCTAAATCTATTCCTATAATTTTTGGCATTTGTTTAATTTTATTTGTTTTTATCTTTACTGACCCTGACTCTTGCCGGACGCAGTAACCTATCACCCAAACGGTACCCGGCCTCTATCTCCTCCATCACCGTTCCTGCCGGCAGCTCCGATTCTCCTTCCGCGATGGCCTCGGCGAATGACGGGTCAAAAGGGTCGCCGGGCTTTACATCAATCCGCGCCAATCCCCTTTTCTTTAAAATATCTTCTATCTTCGAGCGAATCATATAAACGCCCTTTTCCACCGGACCCTTTTTTTCTAACGCGGCCAATCCGATATCAAAATTATCAAGCACGACTATCAGCTCCCGCATCATATCTTCCGCTCCGTAACGCGCGATTTCTTGAAGCCGCATAAGCTCATCCTTTTTGTAATTAATAAAATCAGCCTTGGCGCGCTGCCAGCCGGAAAGGTATTCGTCCCGGAGCTTCTCCGCGGAGGCGAGCTGTTCTTTTAAACCCTTTGCCTCATCAACCTCCTCCAGCTGCTTTGGCGGCTCAGGCACGTTGTCGCTTTGATTTTTTTTATCCTCGTCCATATTCTTTTGATGATTTCTTTTTGGCGACCTTCTTCAGCCCCTTAAAAACTTTTGCGGTCTTCTCGTAATTCATCCGCTTCGGGCCGATGGCGAAAAGGAACATCCTGCCGTCGTTTGTCTCGTAATCTCCGGCAATTACCGATAATTTATCGCTCTTGGTAAACGGGCTGCGCCCGATAAAAACTTCCAAAAAATTTTCCATCTTATTAAACATTTTGCCGCTGTCGTTTATTCTTTCTCCGATTCGCTCGCAGTCGTCGATAACCCCCATTAATTCCGCCCGCGTGTCCCATTCAAGGTGCTTCATCAGCCGCTCAAGGCCTTCTTTATAAATGTTTTCGTGCATGCGCCAAAGCACGCCGAAAGTCCCAAGGTCACGGGAAAGCTCTTCGACAAAATCGGGCCAATGCCCGTTGGTAAAAGAATCGCGCAGAGATACCGTCACGTCTTGCGCCGGTTCAACGCGATGAAGCTCGCGTTCCACAAAAAATTGGTATCCTCTGTCGGAGGGTACGCGTCCGGCGGAATGATGCGGCTGCTCCAGAAAACCGCCTCTGGTC
>JBGQLC010000001.1:0-13748 GCA_041499885.1 Minisyncoccia bacterium | reverse complement strand
CGCGACGGCTATGGCGAAGGGCTGGTCCTTGCCGGTGACGCGAACCCGAACGTGGTCGCGCTTTGCGCTGACTTGACCGAATCCACCCGCGTTGAAGCTTTCGCCAAAAAGTATCCGGAGCGTTATTTCGAAGTTGGTGTGGCCGAACAGAATATGGCGACTATCGCCGCCGGACTCGGCGTTTCCGGGAAGATACCGTTCATTTCTTCCTACGCCACCTTTTCGCCGGGCCGTAACTGGGAACAAATCCGCACCACTATTTCTTATAACGATTCAAATGTTAAAATTTCCGGGCATCACGCCGGCATTTCCGTTGGTCCCGATGGAGCGACACATCAGGCGATTGAGGACATCGCCACAATGCGGATGATGGCTAATATGAAAGTAATTGTTCCGTGTGATGCGATTGAGGCCAGAAAGGCCACCCGCGCTGCCGCAAAAATTTGGGGGCCTATCTATCTCCGTTTTCAGCGCGAGAAAACGCCTGTTTTTACTACCGATACTACGCCATTCACTCCCGGCAAGGCCGAGATTTTCTGGCAGTCAAAGAAACCGGAAGTCGTCATTATCGGTTGCGGGGGATTATTGTACAACGCGCTTCTTGCCGCCCAAGAGCTTGAAAAATTAAAAATTGGCACTGTGGTGGTAAATAGCCACACGATAAAACCGCTTGATGAGGTAAAGATTCTCGAACTCGCCAAAAAATATGGCGCTATCGTGACCGTCGAGGAACACCAAGTAATGGGCGGCTTGGGCGGAGCTGTCGCGGAATTTTTAGCCAAGTACGCGCCTGTGCCGATGGAATTCATCGGTATGCAAAACACTTTCGGCGAGTCCGGTCCGCCTGCCGCTCTTATCGAAAAATACGGCATGGGTGTTTCTGATATAGTTGCCGCGGCAAAGAAAGCCAGAAAACGGAAAAGATAGTGAATTTTGTTGGAACTCACGCTTGATTCACAGGCCGCGCAGGTCTATGACCGCCGGTTTATTAGCGGACACCAATGGGCTATAATTAATAGCATGTTTGACGTTCTTACTATCGGCACCGGTACTCGTGACATATTTTTAGAAAGCAAACTTTTTAAGGTGGTGCATGACCCTGTGCATTTAAAAAAACTCGGCTTTATAAGTGGTGAGGCGCAGTGTTTCGCTTTAGGCGGAAAAATCGAGATAAAGGCCCCGACAATGACTGTCGGCGGAGGAGCCGCGAATGCGGCAGTTACCTTCGCGCGGCAGGGATTCCGTACCGCAGCGCTAATGAAGCTCGGCCGCGATGAGAATGGAGTGGCTGTAATTAACGCGCTAAAGAAAGAACGGGTCGCAGCTTTGCCGCTTTTCGACAAGAAGGCGGCAACGGCATATTCGGTCATTCTTTTGTCGCCCACGGGTGAGAGGACGATTTTGAACTACCGTGGTGCCTCAGAAGATATGCGCCTCAGTGAAATAAGCTGGAAGAGCCTTCGCGCCAGATCGGTTTACATCGTTCCCGGGCGAATACCTTTTGTGGTGATGAGGCGCGTGGTTGCTCATTTCAAGCGGCAGGGAGCGCTGGTAGCAATGAATCCTTCTAAATATTATTTGGAAATGGGTGCAAGAAAGCTCTCGCCAATTTTGAAGGCATTAGATGTCGTTATAATGAACCGGGAGGAAGCCGCCTATTTGACTGGTAAGGATTACGCAAAGGAAAATATGATTTTTAAGGCGCTGGACCGGATGGTTTCGGGAATAGCGGTTATGACCGACGGCTCTGCAGGTGTCAAAGTTTCCGACGGAAAAAAAGTTTATGGAGCGGGCATTTTTAAGGAAAAAAAACTTATCGACCGCACAGGCGCGGGCGATGCGTTCGGCAGCGGATTTGTAAGCGGGCTTCTTCGTTCCCACGATCATTTTTCGTCGCAAGCGATACGCGAAGCGATCCGTTTGGCCAGCGCCAATGCGACCGCAAAAGTGGAGCACATCGGAGCGCAATCAGGCCTTCTTTTGCGGGCTCAGTTTTCAGGCGAAAAACGATGGAAAAATTTTCCGATATTGGAGAAAAATTTATAATTATATAAATGAAAGACGATATAGCTCAAAAATTTGCGAATATTCTCCGCGTAGACAAGGTGCTTTTTGAAAAAACAATTGAGCGGCTTGTCGCCGCGACAGGGAAGACCGATGTGCTGGAGCGCATCTTCGAGGAAGATGAAAAATTCATGCAAAACCGACTGTGGATGTTGGGCGTGCATCGCGACGCGCACGCGAAAGAAATTTATGACGGCTTGATATCAAAGATCGAGTCCGACGACCATTTGGTCTATGAGGGTTTGGGCCGTCCGGTTTGTAAGAAAGTCAGCGATTGTCAGGGAATCACCGATTTGGCCAAAAAAGTCGCCAATCCACCCAAGGGATTTTGCTTAAAACTGGACAAAGCGAGGGAATTTCTTATCAAAGAGCCGCCCAAGAAGGTTATGGAGTTTTTGGGCTATACTGCGGTCGAAGAAATGCTTAAAAAAGAAGATTTGCTTGAGGTGTACAGCGCGTTGCGTTTCATCGAGGGCAGCGAATGGCTGAACGCAGTATTTTTCAAACAGTACGAGACGCTTACCCCCGCTGATTTTGAAGAGCGGGAAATTGAGGTTAAGGCTTTGAGCGAAAAATGGGGGGTAGAATCCCAAAAATTTGTCGCGAAGAAAAAACACAATATCAGCCATCTGAAAGAGCTTGGAGTTATTTTCGTAATACCGACCTTTCTTGGCATTTCCGGAGAAATTTTGCGTATGTTCGCGCTGTTGATGCATTATCTGCAGGAGGTTCCGTTCTATTCGGATATGTTCCGGACGATCGCAAAAGATGAGGCTACCTTTACTCAAAATTTAGTTTCCTTACTCCGCGGCGATGTTTTGAGTCGACATATCGACGTGGAGGACAAATCGGTTTGGCTGGTTGTACAAAGGTATCTTGCCAAAGACGATCCGAACGACTGGCGACTTTTTGTTCCGCACATAAATCCGGAAGCGCTTCACTGGCTTCGCGCGACGCGAACCTTGGCGATGATTGGTGACCGTTTGGACCATTTTTCCGACGAGCTTAATTTCTGGAGCGACCTGGATTGGGTAGGGGACTATTTCAAAGACGAAAGCGGGGTGCCCGTTCTGGTAAGTTTCAATTTGGTTGATACGGTGATGTCTCTGGTCAAAGAAAAAGAAATGGTCAAATATCTTTATCATCACGAAGAAGCGCTGTGGAACAGGATTTTTGTGGAATTCTTCGGCGAAGATAAACTAGTTGAGTATTCCAAGCAATATTTACTTAAAGGATATTTCGAAATCTAATGAACAATTTTAAGCAAATATTGGCAGATGCGTGCGCAAAAAAAGTTGCCATTGGCCACTTCAATATTTCCGAACTCGCGGCGTTGAAAGCAGTTGTATCTGCGGCGCGGGCACTGGCTGTTCCGGTGCTTGTCGGCGTTTCAGAAGGGGAACGGGAATTTATCGGTGTCCGACAGATAGCCGCGCTCATAAAAAGTATCCGAGAAGAATATGGTATCCCCATTTTTTTAAACGCCGACCATACCCATTCTTTGGATAAAATCAAAGAAGCCGCCGAAGCCGGTTTCGACGAAGTCCTTTTCGACGGCTCAAAGCTTTCTTTTGAGGAGAATATAAAACAGACCAAAGAGGCTGTAGTAACGGCCAAATCAATAAATCCTGAAGTCGTCGTTGAAGGAGAGATCGGTTACATCGGTAGCTCGTCCGAGATAATCAAAGAAGACATTGACGCTTCAAAAATAGCGCTTAGCCTGACCACTCCCGAAGAAGCCGCGCAATTTGTTAAAGAAACAGGCGTAGACGTGCTCGCGCCATCGGTTGGTAACCGGCATGGGCTTTTGGAGAAAATGGTCGCGGGAGAAATGTTCAAGCGTTTAGATATTCCGCGCATCGCGGCTATCTCTCAAACCGTTGGCATCCCGATGACGCTCCATGGCGGATCAGGTACGGCGGATGAAGATTTTGTCGCCGCAGTAGAAGCCGGAATGGCAATTATTCATGTGAGCACGGAATTACGCATCGCCTGGCGCCGCGGAGTGGAGCAGAGTCTGCGGGACAATCCGGATGAAGTAGCGCCATACAAAATTCTTCCGCCGGCGGTTGCAGCGATAGAGAAAATTGTCAGTAATCGCTTAAAATTATTCAATCGGTTGGCATAATTTATGCCGAAATCCTCCTATCGGCTTGCAAAATAAGCCGATTTTTTGATATACTGAGCCTATGGATTTGGCAGCACAAGACAGGGCAACATTTGGTAAATCTTTAAAAACCCTCCGCCAAGAGGGCTTAATTCCCGCGGAATTTTACGGACACGGTCTTAAGAACGCGCATCTTGCGGTAAGGCGTGAAGAATTCAAGAAAGCGTTCAAGGTGGCCGGGGAAAACACCGTTATTCAGCTTTTGATCGACAGCAAAAAGCAGCCGGCGCTTATTTATGATGTGCAGGAAGACCGTCTTTCCGGAGAAGTGGTTCACGTTGATTTTTATGGTGTGCGAATGGATGAAAAAATAAAAGCGCACATTCCGGTAGAATTTACCGGCGAGTCACCCGCGGTTAAGGAACAGGGCGGCGTTGTAAATAAGGCGCTTGTCGAAATCGAAGTTGAAGCCTTGCCCGGAGACTTGCCGCACGATTTTACGGTGGATATTAGTTCGCTAAAAAATATTGATGACAGCATATACGTTAAAGATTTGGCAGTATCAAAAGGCGTCAAGGTGCTTATCGGTCCGGATTCGGTAATAGTAAGCATTGCCGCGCCGCGCAAGGAAGAAGAGATAGTTGCTCCTCCGGCTGAGGCTGCGGTTGTGGCAGAGGTGAAGGTTGAAACCGAAGAGAAGAAAGCGGAACGCGCTGCGGAGCAGGCAGCGGAAAAGAATGAAACGCCTTCATAGACCCCGCCTAGTTTACGACGTACAAAATTCTAAGCAGACGGTATTCGGCAAACTTCCGCAACGGGTCAATTTGGGAGTTCGGCGGCTTATCCGATTGCCGCTTTCGCGGTTTTTGAAAATTACCACATTCGCCGTGGCGATGATCCTTTTGGCGTTGGGCACAGTTAGCGCTCCGACCACTCCGCTTTTCGCGGCCAACAGCGATAATGAGCGGCAGGCTCTTGAGGCGCAATTACAAACTCTGGAAACTCAGATTGGCCAATATCAGGATCAGATCGACGGTTATCACAAACAAGGGAACACGCTGAAGAATGAAATCGGTACGATGAACGCGCAGATTTCAAAATTAAATCTTGAAATCAAAGCAATCAATTTGCAGCTCAGCGAGCTTAACAACAAAATTTCCGACACCCAGTCCAAAATTGTTGATATCGAAGCAAGTATCTCCACCGACAAGCAATCGCTAGGCGTGCTTCTGCGCAATCTTTACGAAAGCGAAAGGGTGACCGCGGTAGAGATTCTCCTGACCAGCAACAGCCTTTCCGATGTATTTAATGATCTTAATAATCTGACCGTATTACAGAACAATGTGAGCGCGGAAATCGCAAAAATAACGGACTTGCGCGTACAGCTTCAAGACCAGAAAGAACAGCTCGCCTTGGCCAAGTCGGATACACAGACATCTAAAAGTTATCGCGAAACCCAAAAAAGTCAGGTCGACGGCCTGAAGAGCGAAAAAAATAAATTGCTGGATATTACCAAGGGGCAAGAAACCCGATACCAAACACTTCTGCAGCAGACAAAAGAAAATGCGGCGCAAATCCGGAGCCGTATCTTCCAACTTTTGGGAGGCGGTGAACTTACTTTTGACCAGGCCTATAAATACGCCAAACTAGCTGGCGATTCCACGGGCATTCGGCCTGCGTTTCTTCTGGCTATTTTGGACAGGGAATCTGCTTTGGGTCAGAACGTCGGCCGTTGTACCTACCAGAAAGCAATGAACCCCAAAGACCAGCCGATTTTCCTGGTGTTGGTTTCTGCCCTAAGCATCAATCCTGATACGGTTAGCGTCTCATGCCCAAATAGAGACGGGGCATACGGGGGAGCAATGGGTCCGGCTCAGTTTATACCCACCACGTGGAACCTATACGACGATCAAGTCTCTAAGATAACCAGCCACAACCCTGCCAATCCGTGGAATAATGCCGATGCTTTCGTGGCGACCGCTTTATATGTGAAAGATTCTATGAAAGGTTGTTCGGCCATATATTCTTCACAGGTCAGCGCGGAACGCTGCGCCGCCGCGAAATACTATTCCGGTTCAAGATGGCGCTCGTATCTTTGGACTTATGGCGACGCGGTGATAACTAGAGCAAAAAGTTTTCAGGACGACATCGATACTTTAAACAGCAATTAATTTTCGTGAGCTTTGCCGGCATGTTAATATGAAAGAAATGTTTAAAAAATATACCTTGCCCAGCGGTCTGCGCATAATTCTTGCTCCGAGGAAAGGGAGTGTCGCGACAACGGTTTTGGTTTTGGTCGCAACCGGGTCGGAATACGAGACAAAACGGACCAATGGCCTTTCTCACTTTCTGGAACATATGTGTTTCAAGGGAACAGTAAAGCGCCCGCGTCCGGGGATGATTGCCGAAGAGCTTGAGGGACTTGGTGCGGAGAATAACGCTTTTACTAGCCAGGAATACACCGGCTATTGGGCAAAAGCCGAGAGCCATAAGTCCGAACATATTTTAGAATTGGTTTCCGATCTTTATCTGAATCCTATTTTCGTTCCCGCGGAAATAGAAAAAGAACGAGGAGTTATCATTGAAGAGCTGAATATGTATGAGGATACTCCGATGCGGCGCGTGCAAAGCCTGTTCGCAGAATTACTCTACGGCGATCAGCCCGCAGGTTGGGATATCGGCGGGACAAAGGAGGTCATCGGCAAATTAAAACAGAAGGATTTTATCGCTTATCGCACCAAACAGTACGTCGCGCCAAAAACGGTCGTGGTCGTTGCCGGAGATTTTAACGAGAAAAAAATGTTGGGTTTGGTTAAGGCGCAATTCAGCGGTTTGCGCCGCGCTGTCGTTCTCCGCAAACCGAAGACAAAAATTGTACAATACTCGCCCCGAGTCATCACAAAATTCAAAGAATCGGATCAGAGCCATCTTGTGCTAGGTTTTCATGCCTTCGGTCTTTTTGACGAGCGTCGTTTCGCGCTGCAGGTGCTCGCAACGATTCTGGGCGGGGGAATGAGCTCCCGTCTTTTCCGGAAGGTTCGTGAAGAAATGGGCGCAGCTTACTATGTCCGTGCCGCCTCAGATTTATATCTCGACCATGGCTACTTCGCAGTTTCAGCCGGAGTTAATAATTCAAAAATAACGCCAGTAACTATCGCGGTACTGGAAGAGTTGAAGCGCATTGCGGAAAAACCGGTTGGAGCGCATGAACTCAAGAAAAGCAAAGATTTCATGGTCGGTAATTTTATAATGGGGCTTGAGACGGCCGACGAATTGGCTGGATTTTACGGCGATCAGGAAATTTTGACCGGTAAGATAAGAACACCGGACCATCTGATTTCTCGGATAAATGCGGTGAGCGCCGAAGATGTCCGCAGCCTGGCCAGCCTGCTTTTCCGCGACAGGGGGTTGAACCTAGCGGTTATCGGACCTTACCATAAAAAAGACGAAGGCAAATTTAAAAAAATATTGCGAACTGGCAGGTAATGAAGGTTTTGTCCTTGACAACGAGTGTGCTATATTATTAAAAGAAGCATACTGCTATGACCGAAAAGAGAATTTTAGAAATTTCTTGGGCGAGCTTATGGAGAATATTATTATTCGGCCTATTCGCGGTAATCATTTTTTTGGGCAAGGATATTTTACTCGGTCTGTTTTTGGCCTTGGTTATTTCTTCCGGGCTGGAATTCATTATTAATTTCATAGAACGGCGCGGAGTTCCCCGGACGATAAGCGTGATACTCCTTTTTCTGACAAGCGCCTTGATAACCCTGATCATCGTATATTTTATTGTGCCGTTTGTAGTTTCCGACCTTAACGATATTTTTGCCGCGAGCGGGAAAACGTCATTCGGGTTGTGGATTGGTCCGATTTTGAGCCTAAAAACCACCGCATCAGCACAAATTTTCTTTAATCAGCTCACCAGTAATTTGTTTTCGGGCAATTCCTCACCGATCGGCGCGATATCCGACTTGCTGGGAAGCTTTGCTCTTGCTTTCGCCGTAATCATTAGCTCTTTTTACCTAAGTCTAAGTCGTGATGGAGTTGAGCGGTTTATTAAGGCCGTTTTTCCCGTCTCGCACGAGGCTGAGGCCTTAAGAATTTATGACCGTTCTCGAAAAAAAATCGGCTACTGGTTCAGGAGTCAAGTGCTTTTGAGTTTCGCTATGGGGTTGGTGGTCTGGCTTTCGATGTTCCTTTTGGGCGTGAAGCATGCATTTTTAATCGGTATATTCGCGTCTATTTTTGAATTGGTCCCGTTTGTTGGTCCGATTCTCTCCGGTGCCATTGCTGTGCTTTTTGCACTTGCGACTTCGAGTACACTGGCATTGTACGTCCTCATAATTTTCGTAGTTATTCATCAGCTGGAGTCGCATTTTCTGGTTCCACTCGTAACCAATCGCACCGTCGGACTGCATCCCGTTATTGTCATCATCTCGCTTCTAATCGGTATTGAGACCGCCGGCGTTTTGGGCGCGCTGATTTCCGTCCCGGCCGCAGCGGTGCTTCAGGAGGTATTCGAAGAGCGTTCACTTAGGAAGTCTAGCGGCGTTCCGATACCGTAATGCCCGCAGAAAAGCGCTACATCACTACGGCAATCGATTATGTTAACGCGCCGCCGCATCTGGGCCACGCGCTTGAAAAAATAGAGGCCGATGTTTTGGCTCGCTATTATCGCGCACATGGCGCGCGCGTTCATTTTCTGACCGGTAGCGATGAGCATGGCACAAAGATCGCCCGGGCTGCGGAAGCTGCCGGAAAGTCGCCTAAGGATTTTGTCGATGGACTGGTTGAAAAGTTCAAAGACATGCGGGAACTGTTTAATTTATCATGGGACGATTTTATTCGCACCACCGATGAGGCCAGGCATTTCCCCGGCGCGGAAAAATTATGGCGCGAATTGGTTAAGGCCGGAGATATTTATAAGAAAACATACCGCGGTCTCTATTGCGTGGGCCACGAGGCGTTTATAACCGAAAAAGATTTGGTTGACGGCAAGTGCTCCGACCACAAAAAAGAACCAGAAGTGATCGAGGAAGAGAATTATTTCTTCCGGCTCTCCAAATATACCGGGCAAATCGAAGAAAAAATCAAAAACGAAGAGCTCCTTATTTTACCGGAAGGCCGGCGCAACGAAATACTCTCACTATTGTCGAAGGGCCTTGATGATATCAGCTTTTCTCGGCCGCGGAAAAACCTTGCTTGGGGAATTCCGGTACCCGACGACGAGGAGCAGACGATGTATGTTTGGGCGGATGCCCTTTCCAACTATATTTCGGCCATCGGGTATGGGCGCGACGAAGACGAGTTTAAAAAATGGTGGCCGGCAGACATCCATGTTATCGGAAAAGATATCTTGCGTTTTCATGCCGCAATCTGGCCCGGGATGCTTCTTTCTGCCGGGTTGCCGCTTCCGAAACGGCTCTACGTGCACGGGTTTATAACAATTGAGGGTGAGAAAATGTCTAAATCAGTGGGTAATGTCATTGACCCTGTGGTGTTGGCTAAAAAATACGGGACCGACCCATTGCGCTACTATCTAATTCGAGAAATTCCTTCAAATGGCGATGGAGATTTCAGCGAAAGCAAATTCGTTAAACTCTATAATTCTGACCTTGCGAACGGCGTCGGCAATTTTGCCGCCCGCGTGCTTACGCTGGCGGAGAAATCGGGCCCTCTAAAAAAAGACGCCTTAGATTCTTCGGTGGAGGCGGCTATCGAGAAGGCGAGAAAAGATGCCGCGGCGCATATTGAAGATTTTCGGTTGCACGAAGCTATCGCGGCGATATGGACACTTATTGGTTTCGGTGACGAATATGTGAATAGGCATGAGGTGTGGAAAATAAGCGACGGCGCGGAAAAAACCAAAGTTTTATTCAATCTTGTCACAATTCTTGATAATGTCGCCGCGTTGCTTTTGCCTTTTTTGCCGGAAACGGCCGGGAAAATTACCGGGAGCATAAAGTGGTCGGGCGATAATTTAGAAATAAAAAAAGGCGAGGTTTTATTCCCTCGCCTGCAGTAACGGTGAAAACGCTTCGTAGACCCGTTTGATCTTTTCGAAGAACTCTTTCTCGTTACCGTTGTTATCCATACGGATGTCGGCGCGTGAGCCGATTTCCGGGATGTATGTTTCGGTTTCTTTAAGTTCGGCAGTCATGAATTCGTCAAAGGTCATCTTCGCCTCGTCGGCCTTTTCGGCGTCGAGCAGTCCACGTTTCCAGCGGACCTCTGGGTCCGCGGTCACGTAGATCAGGCGGTTGAACCAGCCCGTTTCCCGAGTGAAGCTACGGATAAGCGCCTCGTCGTCCTTCCAGCGTACTCCGTCCAAAAGAACGACCCCAGCCTTCTCTTTCTGCATTCTTGCCTTGACTGCTCGCATCAACGTTCCGTCGCCGAAAGTATTTTTCATGGCGATGGAAAGGTTTTGCAAGTTGCTGCGGGTATTCTCCAATCCCCAGAGGTCAAGCGTTTCCGAAAGAATTTCGGAAAAGCGGTGATAGGCCGACTGGTTTTCTCCGCATAGCCTGCGGAAATACTTGACGAAGGTTCCTTTGCCGCCTCTTTTTTCTCCGACTAGCCCGATGAGGATTCTCAATTCTCCGCTCCTTCCTCGACCATCGTGCGCAATTCGTCGAGCGAATTTACGATGTGTGTTGGATTCGCGGCCTTGATCCGTTCAATAGAGCCGTAGCCGATGGTCACGCCGATAGTGTCCAGGCCGACGTTCTTGGCGGAGGTAAGTCCGTCGAAGGTGTCGTCGACGTAGAAGGCGTCTTCGGCTTTTGTGCCCAGCTCGTCGAGCGTCGCGATAAGCGCTTCCTCTTTGTTGCGGGCATCACCTCGGACAGAATCGAAGAAACCGATGATTCTGAAGCGGCGGAGGTTGTCCTCAAGCACTTCAGTGATTTCCCCGCTGACAATCGCGGTTTGCATGTCCGCCCGGCGGCAGGTGACAATTAGGTCACGAGCGCCGCGTTGCAACATGATTTCGCGCGAATGCGCGTTAAGATATACCTTGCGGATCTTATTCAGCTCCTCGCCGGTCACTGTTTTCGGAATACCGTATTTCCAGTAGAACGGCATGAAATCCGAGCATATCTCGTTTCGATATGTGTCGAGCGACGGCGCCTTTAGGCCATACGTACGGAAGATCTCTGTGATACTTCCGTAAATCACGGTTTGCAGGTCATTCAGCAGTGTTCCATTCCAGTCAAAAATTCCGGTTTGCCAGCGCATTCATAACTCCTTAAATTGAAAGCTACTGCGGTTAAGGTAAAATATAATCACCATATTTGCAAGTCATGACTCAATTTTTTGACGCCCACACACATATTCAATTTTCTGCATATGACAGCGATCGTGATGACGTACTTTCCCGCGCCGGCGAAGCCGGAGTAAAAATGGTCGCTGTCGGCACCGATTTTGGAACGTCGGAAGCGGCGATTCGGCTTGCCGAGAAGCACAAGGGAGAGATGTGGGCGACCGTCGGGTTTCACCCGAATCATTTGGCCGCGGATTGGTACCATGACTCAAAGGAAAAATCGGACGCCGTTCAGGAAAAATTTTCCATTGACCGGTTGCGTTCGCTTGCGGAGAATTCAGCCGTTGTAGCGGTAGGCGAGTGCGGCCTGGACTATTTTCGTCTGAAAGGGGACGAGAGTGAAAAAGTCCGCCAACAGGAGGTGTTGAGCGCTCACATTGATATCGCGCGAACGGTAAAAAAACCGCTGATGATTCACTGTCGCAGCGCCTTTAATGAGTTGATTGATTTTTTGCGGGTTAATGGAGGAGGCGTTCCGCCGGGTGTGATACATTTCTTTACCGGCACTGTTGAAAACGCCAAAGCGCTCGTTGAATTGGGCTACGGTTTTACTTTCGGCGGTGTGGCGACTTTTGCCCGCGATTATGACGAGGTTATCAAACTCATTCCGGCGGACAGGATTCTTTCTGAAACCGACGCGCCGTATGTCGCGCCATTGCCGTATCGTGGCCAGCGCAACGAGCCGGCCTTTGTAGTTGAAACGGTTAAAAAACTGGCCCTATTGCGGGGGATTAGCGTGGACGAAATGGCCGAGCAGATTTTCATAAACGCCAAACGAATTTTTTCCATATAGCAGCCAACTTTCGCTTACGCAGAAGCTGAGGGGTTTACTTTTCTGCTCAGCACCAATATATTGTAAGCAGTAATTCCGAAAAGGAGCGCAGATGTCCGTGGAAGTAACGCGGCCGAAACCCAAAGAGTACGGATTTCTTGGCATGTTTTTCATTGTTCTTTTAATCTTGCCGGCTGTAACGATTTTCTGTATCAAGACCCACCAGATGCAGGTCATGCTGATGTTCTGGATCGTGCCGATGATTCTCTGGGGCATTTTCGTACCGTTGTCGCCCTGGATCGGATTCTCGATAATCTATGTTTTGACTGCTGCCGCTATCGCGAGCGCCCATAAAATGCTCTCCGGCGGCGCACGCCGACACTAGAAACCAAGCCCCTCTCGGGGCTTTTTATTTAATGATAGATATCGTTGTCGGAGCCTGATTTTTAAGTTAAAATCGTATTAAAGCATGAAGAAGTACGACTTTAAGAAAGCCGAACGTAAATGGCAGCGGTTCTGGGACTCAAAAAAGCTTTACTGTGCCAAAGATTTTGATAAAAGGCCAAAGTATTATTGCTTGGTTGAGTTCCCGTACCCATCCGGTGATGGGCTCCACGTAGGCCACATCAGGAGCTATACCGCTCTCGATATTGTCGCCCGAAAGCGGCGGATGGAAGGATATAACGTGCTCTATCCTATCGGCTGGGACGCGTTCGGTCTGCCAACGGAAAATTACGCCATCAAAACCGGCATTCATCCGGCGATCGTGACCAAGCAGAACACGGACAATTTCCGCCGACAGCTCAAGGCGGTGGGTTTTTCATTCGATTGGGAACGGGAGGTAAATACTTCCGACCCGAAGTATTACAAGTGGACGCAGTGGATGTTCCTGCAGTTTTTTAAGCACGGCTTGGCCTATAAGGCGTCGATGTCCATAAATTGGTGCCCTTCGTGCAAGATAGGGCTCGCCAACGAAGAGGCCGTGGGCGGAAGATGTGAACGCTGCGGCGGCCCACTTGAGAAGCGCTCCAAAGAGCAATGGATGATAAAGATCACTTCTTACGCGGAAAAATTATTGAAAGGATTGGATGAAGTGGATTTTCTCCCGGAGATAAAACTGCAGCAAAAAAACTGGATCGGCCGTTCCGAGGGCGCGGAAATAAATTTCTCTGTTGACCAGAGCGAAGAAAAAATAACGGTTTTCACTACTCGCCCGGACACGCTTTACGGAGCAACCTACATGGTTCTCGCTCCCGAACATCCGATGGTTGACCGCTGGCTTTCGCACGGCGTGCTTACGAACGAAAAAGAAGTGCGGCACTATATCGCGGAGAGCGCAAAAAAATCCGAGATAGAACGGACCGCCGAGGAAAAAGAAAAAACCGGCGTTCGGCTTGAAGGTGTGGCCGCGGTAAATCCCGCCACCGGCGAGAAAGTCCCGCTTTTTATTTCCGACTATGTTCTCGCCACATATGGCACGG